>DNOQ01000435.1:362-2644 GCA_003501665.1 Bacteroidales bacterium
CTCGACCAGTACTCATCATGTCCCATTGAAATAAAAACCTTGCTTAAGCTCAGAATTTCCGGATCGAAATGCAAATCAAGATTGGAGCAATAAGTCACATCATACCCCTGCTGTTCGAGCCAGTAAACCATCGGATGTTCCCAAAGAAGAAATTCACCGGATCCTGCCGAAAGAGGGGCTTCAAGAATCTGACAATACTTTGTATAGGGACGGTCGAAACTTACGCGGACATTTGGTCCTGTATACCAGACGGATGTACTTCCGTCATCATACAAAGAATCCCTTCCCGGCCACTTGTTGTATGATTGCCATGTAAGATCACTCACCTGGCACAATACATCTGATTTGCGATGTTCTTTTACAACAAAAATCACATAACTCTGTTTCCCGAATTTTTCATTTCGTGATAACTTACCCAGATAAACTCCGCTGGGCCAGTCATTTGGGATTGTAAATGTTGTTGCAGCCTCCCAGTTACACTCCCTCAGACGTTCTATTGTCATCATGGGAACAGCCTGTGTACGGCCATCAAAAGGACCAAGTTGTGCCATATGGCGTCCACCTGTGCCTCCGTAATATCCCATACGGTAAATGTCTATCACAAAACTCCCGGGCGGATCCATACTAATCTTAAAATCAATTGTTTCGCCAGGTAATAAACTTGTTTTTGAAACAAATCCCTCTATACTCAAAGATCTCAGATACCGTATCATAGGGTATGATGCCATGGTAACCGGGGTATCAAAACCGGTGAACTGCAGCTGCCATTCAACAGTGCCTGGTTTATTGTTCTCCGTCTCTGTCTTATTCAGAACCTTTTTCTTCTGGCTCCTCTGGTCTGCAGCCGAAAAACCGGACATTGGTATTATTGCACCACCCAGACCTGCTATTGCAGCATTTTTCAGAAGGTTCCTTCTTGTAATATGTGAATTCTTCTTATTCATTTAAAACGTAGTTTATTAATTAAAATTACAGGTTAAAGCGTGTATTGAGGTATCTTCAACCATTCTCCATTTTTCATAGCTGATTGATGAGCCACTACTCCCGGCACAGTCATATTTAAGGCTATGGCAATATCAACCAGCGGTTTACGATCCTGGAGAACAGCAGAAACAAATTCGTCCATAAGCAAACCATGAGATCCTCCATGACCACCTGCTTTGACGCCCGGAGGAAGTGCAGGTCTGGTAATATCCGGAAGTTCCTTTTCAAGGCCTTGATATTGACCATAATAAGAGCCCTTTTGTCCGCGAATTCGACCTTTTTCTCCACTGTCGCCCGGAGAATCCCAGCTTACGGCCATTCTGGACATGCCTCCTTCGTTTGTGCGGAATAAAGCAATTTCGGTACCAAATGGATTTTTATAACGGTTATTCTCAGGTTTAAGGTGATCGATTATGCTCGGGATACCCAAACATGAAACTTCTGTAAAGCTTCCGTCAGTAACTCCGATATAATATGCATTGGAATGTGTCGGGTAGAACTGAGGGGGAAGGCCAATTCTCCATCCTTTAAAGGAATCAATGGGAGTAGACATATAATGGTAATATTCACCCTCTGAATAAACAAGCTTTCCTAATCCTCCGGCATTATAGATCTTTTTCATGCCATACAGATCTTCATGAAAACATGAGGTTTCGAACATCATATACATCAGGCCGCTTTTTTTCACTGCTTCAAATAGCATATCTGCTTCCTCAATAGAACCGAAAATAGCAGGAACATTTACAGCTACATGTTTTCCATATTTAAGTGCCTCGATACAATGTTTTGTATGACTGGGAGCATCTGTCGATATCATCACAGCATCTATGGTTTTATCTTTTACCAACTCCTCCAGTGACGGATAAGTTTTGTTACATTTTACCACTTTGGCAAGCTCAGCACAACGTTCAGGTATAAGATCACTTACAGCAACCACTTCAACATTAGGGTGGTTCTGAAATCCGAATGCAGCTGAAAATTTGCATACACCGTATCCGACAAGTCCTACACGAAGCTTCTTATCTGAAACAGGAACCCATGGCTTTCCGGATAATTTTACGTCAGCAACATCTGCAAGGCCTTCAATATCAGACTCTTGTTTTTTGCCTCTTTTACAACCAATCTGCTGCAAGCCAAGTGCTGCTGCTCCAAGTCCGGCTATTTTCAAAAAGTTGCGACGGTTTGATAAATGATTAAATTCTTTCATATTCATGGTATTATTTTAAGTATTATAAATCATCTGTTTGGAAATTTCTGATCTATTCACCGCAGTGAATCTTTTATCATTCTGTTGATGA
>DNOQ01000580.1 GCA_003501665.1 Bacteroidales bacterium
GACGGTTTGGTCCACGCCATAATGATAAAGGATATTGCAAGAATCACAATATCAGCAAATAACGTAATAACCCTGAACTTATTTTTTTTCATTCAGCAGAAATCAGAAGTCGACGGGTAAATGTATGCAATTTTGTGCAATACGGGGATAAGAATCTTCGAAGAATTATTAACGGGATATAAAAAAAGGCGCAGAGGCACAGAGGCGCAGAGGCACAAAGGTGCAAGGGCACAGAGGCGAAAAGGCGCAGAGGCGCAATGGCACAGAGGTGCAAAGGCGCAGGGGCGCAAAGGCATAGCGGCAAAGTTACTCGTTTCGATGTGCCAGGATTATATGGGAATTTGAATTAAGTATTATATTTACAGTTGTGCTAAATTCAGTTATAAACTTAAATCGCTGCAAAATGGGTAATTTTCAGGAACTCAGAGTTTGGCAAACTGCCAAAGTATTAGCTGTTAAAATTTACAGATTAACCAATTCTTCGAAACTTTCGAAAGATTTTGGATTTAAAGATCAGATCCAGCGATCAGCAATTAGTATTCCTTCAAATATTGCAGAAGGCGATGAACTGGAAACTGATAAACAATCTGTAAGATTTTTCTATATAGCTAAAGCTTCTTCAGCTGAACTATTAACTCAGATAATCATAGGAACCGAAATCGGCTATATTGATAAGGAAGAAGCTGAAAAATTAATTGAAGATTGCCGGATTATTTCGGTAATGTTAACCAAACTTATAAAAGCTCGAAGAAAATGACCTAAGTCTCCGGGTAATCAGGCCATTGTGCCCTTGCGCCACTGTGCCGTTGCGCCATTCAACCAATCAAATCCCGAAGAAAACTAAAAAGTCTCCGGGTAATCAGGCCATTGTGCCCTTGCGCCACTGTACCGTTGCGCCTTATTTTCAGAACCCGAACGTCATCCCAAGGTTGACCGTATTCTTCTTTCCGTAGAAATACCCAGGACTCCACCTCTTATCCCCGCTTATGTTGCTGTGATTTAAAGAAACCCACGTATACAGGTCATGAATGAACTGGTATGATCCTCTTAAACCGACAGATGTATTATGCCATTCAACCGACTCAAGCGGCGGATTGCCTACCCTGGGAACCCCCTTTTCGGTATAATCAGGACCCCGTACCGCATCCGAGAAATATAAACAGACATCCAGATTGCTGACAGGACGGTACCCTGCAGAAATATACCATTCCCTGGCATTGTCGGTCAGATAATGACCAAGATTGTACCTGTTTGACTGGAATGTAATAGTCGGGACATTATGCTGAAAGGCAAGAGGATATGTATAGGTGAATTCCGTTGTGAAATAAGAATCGGGAATGGGATAATTGCTTAATCTGAATCCCGTTTTCCAGCTGAGGAAATTCCATTCATCATCTTTCGGGATCCTGCTGACGGCAAGTTCATCTATAAAAAGTGTTGCGTAAAGATGCAGATGTTTTATCTGGCGGGAACTTATATCGAGGAACATCTGGGAATTCATGTTCTCAATGCCTGAAGTGAGGGAATGATCGACTGATTTATAAAAGAAAAGGGGCATAAGGTATGCGGGATTCACGGAGGTGTTATTATAGACAATACTGTTCCCCGCCGAAATATTCAGATATTTCACGGGCGTAAAGGTGAACATGTTTGCCGCTATATATTTTTTATGATATACTTCACGATAGTCTGTCCCGTAACTGCTTGTAAGCCAGTATGAATTGGCGCTGTCGACCACCATAGAATTGAGCCATCCGTGGATATAATTAAATGTGAACCATTTTGCAGGTTTAAGCTGCAGTCTCAGATGAATGAACGAAGGATTCCTTCCCCCGAAAATATTTGCTCCATGATAGTTGGTTCCCCATTCAATATTATCCTTTACAAAACCTGCATTTCCCCATTTCCATGAATAAGTGATCCCGCCCTGCATTTCGCTCCAGTCGGTTGAACCTTTAATATGGCCACCCTGTCTTGGAGTCAGGAATGTCGGCAATCCCAGGAACGGTTTTTCATGATTATCTCTCAGGGAGGCATAAAAACCCCATTTCCCGGCATAAGCTCTGGCTTCAGCGCCGTTCCTCCAGTAAGTCGCCTTCCCGGAGGAATTTAAAAACAATTCTCCACCCATAATCGGATTTACGGTAATTGAAAATAAAGAATCCTCATAATAGAACAGATCCAGCCGCCTGTTTTCCCGCAACCACCTGAACCAGTTGCCACCTGCAATTCCATTTCTGAACAATTCAATGATCGAACGATCGGACGATCGAACAATCGAGCTGTCTTTTGTTCGGATCCCCGAACCGTCAAATCATTGAACCCTCGAACCTTCAACTCCCCAAACCGTCGAGCCGTTGAACCCTCGAACCGTCGAACCCTCTTTCCGGAAATCAAGCAGATAAAAATCGAGTTCCTCCTGTTGTCTTCGGGTGAGCTGAGCACGCTTTTCATCAGCCTTCCCGAGACATTTGGCTATAAAGGATCTTGAATAGGGTTTAATAACTGAATTAATTGAAATCACCTGGTCGTTTGCCAGTTCATCCAGGAAATCATAAACACCGGTATTACTCACTGGATGAGGAATCTCCTGTGAAAATGCAGGAAAAGCAGGAAGAAAGATAAGAATTACCAGGACGAAAAATCTGTTTTTGAAGATACTCTTCATTAAGAATTGTATTGTAGAGCAAATATAAGATTTATAGCAGCACATTGTTGTCGTGATTGACAGGATAATCATTATATAAACAGGTCGCCGCTACGCGGCTCAAAATCTATATGGTCGACACTATTCTACAAACAGGTCGCCGCTACGCGGCTCGCAATCAGTTCAGTCGTAACATTTCTATAATCATATCGCTGCTACGCGGTTCATAATCAGTTTAGACGGATTATTTCTACAAACAGGCCGCCGCTACGCGGCTCAAAATCAATGCAGCACCCGACTCTGAAAGAGTGTAATATAAGTAATCCCAAGTGGAACCGGAGGTAAGTTACTAACCTTCACCAACCAGGAAGGAGCTGAATATTAAACTCCTGTTGGTTATTATCAGGGAATTTTGGCAAAAGATTTGAATATATTTATCTTTGTTAAATCACTGCAAATAATTTCTGAAATACCGGAAAGTGATTAAACACTATAATGATTAAAGCGAAGAAAGAGATATTAAGAGCAATAAATAGTACTGTACGTTCAGTAGTTCCGGATGCAACAGTAATTCTTTATGGTTCACAGGCCAGAGGAGATTCGGGACCAGATTCAGATTGGGATATTCTTGTTATTTTGAATAAGTCAAAAATTGAACCTAATGATTTTAATAGAGTTATGTATCCCCTTTATGAGTTGGGATGGGAAAATGGACAGCATTTTTCTGTTAAGTTATATTCCAAAGCGGATTGGATGAAGCGAAGTTATACGTTGTTTTATAAAAATGTTGAAAGTGAAGGTATTCTGTTATGAAACTAACAAATGATGAATGCGAAGCAATTATCACTTTACGTATCCAAAAAGCTATTGATACTCTTAAAGAGGCAGAAGGGATCGCGTCTCTTCACTACTGGAATGCTGTGGCAAACAGATTATATTATGCATGTTACTATATTACCAGTGCATTGTTAATTAAGTTTGGCTTTTAAGCCAGGAAACATAGTGGAATCATACATTTACTTGGGCTTCATTTTGTTACTAAGGGGATAGTTAAGAAGGAATCCGGTCAGTTTTATTCCAAACTATTCGACTTACGACAGACAGGTGATTATGATGATTTATATAATTTGAATGAGGAAGATGTAAAACCTCTGATTGAAGAAGCAAAGCTCTATATGGCTGAAATACAATCAATTATTTCAGAATGTAAAATATAGTAATTGAGATTGCAGATCGAAATATTTACATGTCGCCGCTACGCGGCTCAGGATTAATTTATTCTGACTATTTCTACAAACAGGCCGCTGCTACGCAGCTCATCAAACCTGTCTCTTTGTCTCTTCGTCCCTTCGTCTCAGTCTTTCTTTGCCCTGCGCTCTTCGTCTCCCGGTATCAAAAACCTTCTCGAAAATTAACATAGATCCGGAAACAGAATTCATATGATTTTATTTGTAATAAGTAAATAATTATTTACTTTTGTATATACTTTCTGGTGTGTAATGAAGAAGAAAATTATAGTAACAATCGAAAAGACTGATACGGGATTTTCTGCCTGTGCAAAAGATCATCCTGTGGTTACAAGAGGCTCCACAATGAATGAACTGATAGATAATTGTATTGAAGCATTTTCACTTTATTTTGAAGATCGGGAATTTTATCCTGCCGAATTATCCTTTGAAATAGATTTTCAGCAGTTTTTCCGGTACTACAAAGTGATAAATTCCAAAGCCCTGGCCGAAAAGATAGGAATGAATCCAACACTCTTATCTCAATATGTGAGAGGTCATAAAAAGCCATCACCAGATCAAAGCAGAAGAATACTTTATGGAATTAACAGAATAGGTCAGGAACTTGCGGAAATGAGTGTCTTATATAAAGCAAAGAAATTAAAAGAAGGAAAGGCCAGTATAAATAGTGACGAAAATAATGAGATACAATGAACGAAACAATTTTATATGCTCCACAGCTTGACTCGATTATCAAAAGGTTTGATACTAAGAATAATCCCATAACTCCTGAAATGTATCAGAAACTGTCAGATATTTATGATATATTCAGCTTTATTAAACCCGGGAAGGAGGATGATATCCGCCATACCTGGCTGGAGGTGGAACGTGGTCCTGTTGAAGCTTTCGGCAGTTTTGAGGAATATAAAGAAGATGAAGAGGTTGAAACAATTGAAGAATTTGAGCAATTGTGGAAGGAATATTATCCTGAAGAAACAAAGTGGTATGAATTCGGGACATCAAGATATCGTAGTGAAAGATACTTCTTTTTTGACGATAAACTTTTTGCCATAGTCAATGAAGAAGACCCTCCGTCTGATAATAATGTATATTATTCCGAAGATCTTAAAATATTCATTGACTGGCTTCACGAAAGAATAGCTTTTGAAATCAATAAACTCAGGGAAAATCCGCAGGAGTATAATGATAATATAAAAAGGAATCTGAGCTGGGGAAAGAGATATGGCAGGATCAGGAGAAAGGAATTATGGAATATACTTGGGGAAGAAGCTATCAGGATAGACTTAAATCTGGGAGAGGAGAAGATACAAATTCTAAGAGAGATTGTTGGTGAAATGCCAGGGACCAGCGAGACCGGTTTTAAGAATATGACAGCCAATGAGTTCTTCAGGATATGTGAATTTTGTTACGATGCAAACGATTACTTTATGGATCAAAAGACTGGTTTAAAGCCGCTTGAAAAATATCTTAAGATGTCTGACGGACGTGATGCAGGACTCAGAAATATACCGGGAAATTCTCAGGAGGCGTTTTATAAATGGTACCATGGTGAGGCAGTTGTCGGGGCCCATCCCTGGGAGATCTGCCGGGGAGGGAATTCCACTCATATCTCACTTTTTGTCTCGGAAACAGAAAATAAGTGGAAAATTACTCTGGCGGGTTCAAGTATCGGAAGAGTTGAAGAAACAGTCAGGATGGCTGTGGCATTGCATGATAATAAAATACCTTTTGAGCTCCGTGACGCGGAAGAAATCCTGAATATGGTAACCGGTAACGATTTTATCGGGATTGTCCCGGATAATGTATTCCCAAGATATTGCCACAATCTCTTTCCCCGGGAAGACAGGATAATTGATTTTATGAATCTCAATTTCTTTGATGAATTTATTCCGGAGATTATAAATAAAACCTACTGGTATCCCCTGGAAGAAATTGTGCCGGCAGATTGATAAACCTGCTATCCTGAATAAGGATTAAGAAGATCTTTATCAGCCAGGGAAACACGGGTGCAACAATTTGATTTACCATCAGTGATTTTTGACAAAAGGGTTGAATATATTTCTGTAATGCACTATATTTATTGCATAATAGAAACGAAATATTATGCTTTTCATTGAATTCAGGAAAAAATTGTTTGATCTGGCTTGTTTCAATATAAACCAGATCTATGCCTGGGATCCTGATTTTAACAGAAATAATCTTGTCCGCTGGACAAAACAGGGACTTATTATACGCCTTAGACAAGGCTATTACACATTTCCGGAATATGGGAGTAAGTCTGATTATATCTGGTATTTTGCAAACCGCATTTACCGGCCTTCTTATATCAGTCTTCATACAGCTTTAGCCTTTTATGGAATGATCCCCGAGGCGGTCATACAAATCACCAGTGTTACATCTCTGAAGACAGTTTCATTTTCAAATGCATTCGGAGAATATTCCTACTACTCTGTAAAAGAAGAATTGTTGTTCGGATATGAGCATAAACCTGTACAGGACAACCTGACATTATTATTTGCCTTACCGGAAAAAGCAATACTTGATCTGTTATACCTGTATCCTTTCTATGACTCTGTACAGGAGCTGGAAGAATTAAGACTGGATGAAAGTTTTAGGGAAGAGGATCTTAACAGAGAGCTTTTAAAGGAATATTCTGTACGTTTTAAGAGCAAGGCTCTTGAAAGCCGGGTTAAGAAATTATTTAGCGTCTGTCCATAAAGTAAGATGTTTCTAATTTAGTATTAATATCGAACAA
>DNOQ01000034.1 GCA_003501665.1 Bacteroidales bacterium
GAAACATCATACCATCCTGTTCGACGGGGAATTTGTAAATAATTTTGACAAATATCTGATAAGGAACCTGATATATTCGGGAGGTTTGAATCTGACTAAACGTACTGCATTATACAAGGTATATGAAGATTTAAACAGACATTGTTATGACAGGGCATTAAATGGCATTGAAATGGATGGTCTTTTCAGGTGGCATGCAAGCGTACCCGGTATAACTTCATTTTTCATGAAAAAGATCCTTACGGGAGAAGATGGCAGGGCAGAACTTAATGATGTATGCAGGCTGATGACAGATGAGAATGATTTCATGGATAAGATTACCGCCGATATCGAATTCCTGAAAAAAGACCTGGGGGATATTTCAGACAGAGCCAGGCATCTCAAATATGACTTTTATTATTCAACTCCCGGTAATTTTTCGGGTGAATTTAAAGTCGCAAATCATTTTCTGGACATGAGAATACCGGGCGTTGATTATGAACTTGTAAAATTTGCATTCCGGACTGAAAGTAATGCCGTGAATATTTCCGAATATCTGGTTGCTCATCCCGGTGAAACTCCTGATGAATGTTTAATTCAGGCATATGTTATAAGCAGGTCAAACGGAAAGCTGGGACAGATACCTGTAAGACGTATAAGGCCGGATCTGTTAAGCATGAATCCTGGACTTTCAGTCTTCCTTTCTCATTATTATAAGGTTAAGGAAAAAATAAGGTATACAATTCAGGGGAGACTACGCTTTGACCCTCCCGAAAACAATGAGGAATGGTTCATTAACTTAACTGCTAAAAATGACTTTGTAAATTTCAGTGATGCTGATCTGTTAATATATACAGTAATGAAAGAAGAAGCACTCAGGAACGCCATCAGCAAAAGGGAAATGTACATGATCTATAAGATCTACCGGATTGAAATACTAAACAAACTTATTAAAAATGGCTGGCATTATGAAGGAATATGAATCTGTCCTGGCAATGAATTTATTCATTTATGAATGCTTTTGTAATAACCTTATCTTCAGCCGGACTTCAAATTAATATTGATAATTCAAAATCTATAAATCGGTTTATTTATGAGTTTATTATATGAATCTGCTCTTTTTCTTTTTAAGAATAGACTGTACAGAGATTTAAAATCTTCATTAAAAATATCTCATGAAGACAGACAAGAGATCCTGAAATTACAGAATAATAAGTTTGTCAGACTGATAGATCACGCCAGGATTAATGTTCCTTATTATTCTCAAATCCTGAAGAATCTAAGGGATATTGATGATCTTGCCGGTATTCCGTTCCTTACGAAGAAGATCATTAAAGAAAAAGCTGATGACCTGAAGACGAAAAATCTGAAGGAAAAAGACTTCAGGAAAAATTCAACAAGCGGATCAACAGGTGAGACAATGTATTTTTATTCCGATATGAATAACACATATGCGGAAGCCTGTGCAATTCGCGGAGATATGTTCTCGGGCTGGAACTATGGTGAGAAAAAGATCACTATATGGGGAGCTTTGAGAGATTTCCATGATAAACCGGGATTTAAAGCACGTATTAATCAGAAATATCTTCAGAAAAGTGAAATACTGTCTTCATTTAACATGACAGAAAAGGATATAGATCATTATATCGATTTTATAAATAATTTCAAACCATCACTTTTAATAGGGTATCCCACCGGTCTATTACTGATAGCTGAACATATGATCAAGTATAACAGAAAGATCACAGTTCCGCTGACTCTGGTAAGTGCCGGAGAGACTTTGTATGATTTTCAGCGTGAGATAATTGAAAAGGTGTTCGGCCATGGCGTATTTAACCGGTATGGATGCAGGGAGGTGATCCAGATCGCCAGTGAATGTGAAGCACATAACGGGCTTCATATAAGCGCAGATCATCTTATAGCAGAGGTTGTTAATGAAAAAGGGGAGCCTGCATCGCCGGGAGAAGCAGGTGAAATTATTGTAACTGACCTTGACAATTATGCCTTCCCTTTTATCAGGTATAAAATAGGTGATATAGGTATATTGAAGGATCCTGATTACAGGTGCAGCTGTGGAGTTAACCTTCCCATGCTTGAAAGAGTTGAGGGGAGAACAATGGATGTGATCGTGGGTACAAACGGTAACAGGGTTACCGGAACTTTCTGGACACTCTTTTTCAGACATAATTTTAAAGGAATTGAAAAATTCCAGGTAATACAGGAAACCTCAAATCAGATAAATATCTGGTTCGAAATAAATGAGTCTTATAACAACAGAGATAATGAGACTATAATTAATGAGATAAAAAAATTGCTGGGTGATGATTTACAAATAGAAATTCATGTTGTTGATGAAATAAGCAAAACAGCAACAGGTAAACACAGGTGGATTATTTCAAAAGTATCACCATATGCCTGAAAAATATAACCGGAAACAGATAACTTGCGTCTTTGGGGCTATTTATCCTCATGTTACAGGAGGTGCCGAGATATTTAATTACTTTTTGCTCAAGGAGATATCAAAAAACAATAAAATCATTTTAATAAGTGAGAATGATCCGGATATCGAAGGAGTAGTGTTCAGGAAATTACGGAAGAGAGAACCTGTAAGACTGTTTTATCCTTTTCAGTTATTCATTTTATTATGTAAATACAGTCGTAAATCAGATTCTATATATACTTCATTCATGAGGGCTCCCTGGTTTATCTTTTTCCCTCTGACTCTGTTTTCAATCCTCCGGAAAGTGCCATATTCATTTACGATTCACGGAGGAGGAATGATGAAATGGAAATTTAAACTTCCTTTCAATATATTTTTTAAGCGGGCAAAAGCAATAACCGGTGTTTCACACAGGATCTGCGAGGAATATAAAAACAGAACCGGTTTAAACATCCGGTATTTACCTCCCTTAATTCCTTTTCTTTCCACAAAATTGTCCCGCGAAGCTTTACGAATTAAATACAACTTGCCCGTTGATACTAATGTAATACTGTTTGTCGGCTCACTTAAACCCCTGAAAAATCCTGTAAACATATTAAAAGCCCTGTTTCTGATTGGTAAAGATTTTATTGAAGAACACAGAATAAGACTTATTTATGCAGGAGACGGTATATTGAAAAAAGAAATTAATGATAACGCCATTAGGGGGAATATATCAGATTTTGTTTCTATCCCCGGATATGTGCCTCTGGAATCAATTCATGAGATGTATTCACTGGCGGATCTATACGTTATATGCTCTGATTTTGAAGGGACTCCGATTGCCTTGCTTGAAGCCATGTTCAATTCACTCCCAATTGTTGCGTCTGATGCTCCGGGAATCAATAACTTTCTTGTAAATAACGAAACTGCAATACTATATAAGACCGACGACATTGATATGCTTGCAGAAGGAGTAAAAATGTTGTTAACCAACCCTGCAAAACGGAATTACATCCGGAAGAATGCAAAAATGTATTATGATGAACATTTCGACTATCACAGCATAGCAAATGAATATACAGATCTGATCGTCTCATGATTTTACAGAATTCAAAACCGGTTCCGGTACTGATGTATCACAGTGTTGGTATACCGGAAAAACGGTGGCACTGGAATTACCTTACATGTCCCTGGGAATTATTTGAGGACCAGCTGAAAACGTTGAGAAAGAAAGGATTTGAAAGCATATCACTTTCACAACTGTATGACTATATTTTTCATTCTGCTCCAATTCCTTCAAGATCAATAGTATTCACTTTCGATGACGGTTATCTCGATAACTGGGTCTTTGCTTATCCGCTTCTGAAAAAGTATGGTTTTCATGGAACTGTTTATGTTAATCCTGAATTTGTTGACCAAAATGGAGGAATGAGAAAAAGACTGGATCAGACAAATGATATTTCTTCATTGAAAACAACGGGATTTTTGTCGTGGGATGAAATGAGGGAGATGGAAAGGGATGGAATAATGTTCATTGAAAGTCATGCAATGACCCATACCTGGTACCCCAAATCAGACAGGATAATTGACTATCGTCATCCCGGAGATGGTTATATCTGGATGACATGGAATAATAATTCTCACTTGAAATACAGGTTACAGACAGATGATGAAACACTTATTAAATATGGAGAACCGGTTTATGAACACGAAAAGAGCTTATCGGGTAAAAGGTTCTACCCCGATACAGGTTTAGGCGATCATCTGTGTAATTACATAATAAGAAACGGAGGCAAGTCATTTTTCAATGATGATTCCTGGAAAAGCAGGCTTGATGAGGAAGTAAGAAACTATAAGACTCATAATATCCTTAAGGAGAGGTATGAAACAGAAGAAGAATATAATAGCAGGATAATTGATGAGTTAACTGAGGCTAAAGCTGTTATTGAAAGGAATCTCAATAAAAAAGTACTGTTTCATTGCTGGCCAGGCGGAAGTGCAACAAAAAAAGGGATGGAAATATCGGACAGTATAGGATTCAAATTATCTAATACGGCAAATGATATCAGAGAGATCAGATATCAGATTAAAAATAACAGTGAGATTAAAATTAACAGGATTAACAGGTTTGTTCCTGTAGCTTACTGGGATAATAAATCCTGTACAAGGTATTCAAATGGCAGACTCTTAATGCTTCAAATCAATTCTTTTACCGGTAAAAGTATTTCTTCGCTCATTTCGAAGATCATTCTTCATGTTATAAAATATTTATTACGCCTTAAATATCGGAATGTATCTGTCTGAAGTACAGGTATTATATGAGAATACTTTTTATAATCAATACTTTAGGTACCGGAGGCAAGGAAAGGAGACTGACAGAACTGCTCAGGGTACTTAAATCGCGCAATGAAACGGATTTTATCCTTGTGACTATGAGCCGGGATGTTCATTATAAAGAGTTGTTCGACATTGGAATAGATATCCGTTATTTACTGAGGGGAACAAAAAAAGATATTTCCATATTCCGCAAATTATATAATCTGTGCAGGGAATATGATCCCGATATACTACACTGCTGGGATAGTATGTCGGCAATATACAGCGCGGGGATCTGCAGGCTGCTGCAGATAATATTTATTAATGGAATGGTTACAAATGCTCCTGCCCGTCAGAATATTTTTAATAAACACTGGTTAAGGGCAAGGCTGACATTCCCTCTGGCTGATTATATCATAGGAAATTCAAATGCAGGATTAAAAGCATACCGGGCTCCTGAAAGAAAGAGCAGGACGATTTACAATGGTTTCAATTTTGACCGGATCAAACACCTTGTCCCACGCGATGTTATTAAACGGGAATTACAGCCGGGTGAATCCGTGCTGGTAGGTATGGTAGCTTCTCATTCAGTGAATAAGGATTATAAAACATTTATTGAAGCGGCACAGAAGCTGTTAATGAAAAGGAGGGATATTATTTTTCTTGCCATAGGTAAGGATACCGATTCGGATGATTTACGAAGACATATAAATCAACAATTTACCGGTAACTTCAGGTTACTTGGGATTAAAACCGGAGTGGAATCCTATATAAATGTTTTGGACATTTGCGTATTATCCACTTTTACAGAGGGGATATCGAATTCAGTTCTTGAATATATGGCACTCGGGAAACCTGTTATTGCATCTTCCGGCGGAGGTACCGGTGAATTGATCATAATGGATAAAACCGGCTTTCTGGTAAATCCATCAGACGCTGATGATCTGGCTGCGAAAATTGATATCCTTATAAATGATCCCGTTTTAAGAGATGAAATGGGATCAGAAGGTAAAAAACGGGTAGAGGATTTTTTTTCAGTTAAGCAGATGGTTGAAAATTACCTCGATCTTTATGCATCTCTGTTAATCAGCCGGATATAATGACCTGTTAGTAATGCTCTTTTAGTCCGATAAAGTCCGGATCCTTATGATGAGTTATCTGTTTTAAGCGTAATATGAAGAGGACAGCCATTATTTCCCTCACTGATTTTAATAACTGGAACAATAAACACTCTCTGAGTATGGGAGGTGCGGCTGGTGTTATTAAAAGTATTCTGCCTTACCTCACTGCCGGTAAGATCTATCTGATGGGCATAACGCCGGATAAAGATCAGTTACATAAGGAAATAAAGGTTAATGACAAAATCAGTATTGTACCTGTTGTATATCTTCCCGTCAAAACCGGAATACCTGTAAGGATTTTCGCATTTATATACGGAAGGAAAATTAATCGCATTCTGAATAATTTTAAAATTGATTCAGTCTATACACACTCAGAGGAAATATCTTACTGGATCAAACCAGGCATTACTGTTCTTTATCATATGCATGGTTCAGCCAATGCACTGGTAAAATCCAGGAATCTGATATTCCGCAACAGGTATCTGCAGAAATACTGGGAATCTGTAAGGAAGAAGAATATACAGAAAGCGTCTGAAATTATTGCCATTGATCCGCTCTGTCTTGAGATAACAAGAAAAGAAGGCGCTGAAAGCAGGACTATATTAATTCCCAACTTTGTCGATACCGGAGTGTTTTATATTGATGATACACCTTGCAGTTTACTGGAAAATATAAATGAGAAGATACTTCTGTTCGTTGGCAAGCTCGAAGAGGTAAAGGGACTGGAATTATTTGTTGACACATTGATAGAACTGGACCGGAGGGATCCCGGTACATGGAAAGGAGTTCTGGTAGGCCGGGGTACTTATGAATCCGTCCTGAGAGATTATATCAAAGCTAAATCGGCAGATCATTTGTTCCATTTTGCCGGTCCGGTTTTTGACCAGGCTGAACTCAGAAATATCTATAACCGCGCTTCGGTATTGATGCTATCCTCATATTTTGAGGGGATCCCGATGGTAATACTGGAATCTCTGGCATGCGGGACCCCGGTAATATCAACAGATACAGGAGGTATTAAAACTCTGATTTCGGACAATAAAACGTGCTTCGTAATTGAAGGGAGAGATCCGGTTGTATTTGCCGGGAAAATAATGACAGTAGACCAGTATCAGAAGCATATACCGGCGGAATTTAATTTTTCTTCTGCCAGAGCATCTCTTATTATAAATCAGATATTGAATAATTGAGATCCTCTGATAAAACAACATCTGATAAATTGAACGGTCAAAAGAAAAAAGTACTGTTCATTTTACAGCTTCCGCCTCCTGTTCACGGTGCAAGCATGATGAATAGCTATTTGGTTAATAGTGAAATAATTAAAAACAATTTTGATAACAAAATAATTGAACTCCGGTTTGTAAAATCCCTGAACGAACTCAGAAAATTCTCTCTGCTGAAGCTTTGGAAAGCAGTAATTTATTATTTCAGGATTTTCAATGAACTGATATTCTTTGATCCCGATCTGGTATATCTTCCTGTAGCGCCTTCAGGATATGCTTTTTACAGAGACATGTTCTATATATTCCTGGCAAGGATTTTCAGGAAGAGAATTGTTCTTCATCTCCATGGGAAGGGTATCAGGGAAGTTGCCGATAAATCATCAGTTAAAAGATATTTATACCGGAGGGCATTTAAAAATGTATATGTAATTTGCTTAACACCCCGTCTTATAAGTGATATTGAAGGTATTTACATGTCGACTCCTTTTATCATCCCCAATGGGATCGGGGTAAAAAAATCAATACCGGCATGGAAGCAAACCGCCAAAAATAGCATACCACAGATATTATATCTGTCCAATTACAGACGAAGCAAAGGATTGCTGGTATTGATAGAAGCCCTTAAGATTCTGAAAGAGGAAGGGCATATATTTAATGCCCGTTTGGTAGGAGCACCCGGAGATCTTACGATTGAATTCCTTCAGGATCTAATCGGGAGCAGAATGCTGACTGATTTTATTCAGGTTACCGGTCCGCTTTATAACGAAGATAAAGAAAAAGAATTTGAAAATGCTGATATTTTTGTCTTACCGACATTCTTTGAATCTTTCGGACTGGTAAATCTTGAAGCAATGTACCATTCTTTACCTGTTGTCTCCTCTGTTGAAGGAGGTATCCCGGATATTGTCATTGATGGAGTGACAGGATTCCTTGTAGAACCCGGAGATACTGTGATGCTTGCCGGAAAGATTTCACTATTGCTGAAAGACAGAGATCTGCGGATTGAAATGGGGAGAAACGGATATCAGAGACTGATTGAAAATTATACCATTTCCCATTTTGAGAATAACATTTCAAATACATTCAGGACCATCCTGAGAAATAATTAATTTTTTTAAACGGAATTTACCAGTCTGATTGAATAAAATGAAACAACTTATCCAGAATTTTAAAACCGGGGAACTCTATGTTGATGAAGTCCCGATGCCGGGACTTTATAGTGGTATGGTGCTTGTCGAAAACAGATATTCCCTGATTAGTTCAGGCACAGAAAGGGGGACGGTCAATTTGGCTCAGGCGAATCTGCTTGGGAAAGCTAAGCAAAGGCCCGATCTGATCGAGCAGGTCATACAAAACCTTAAGAAAGAGGGTTTCGCGGCAACTCTCAGCAAAGTAAGGACCAAGCTGGATTCATTAAAGGCATTGGGATACAGCTCTGCCGGAACTGTAATTGCATCGATGGACAAAAACGGGATGTTCAGGCAGGGAGACAGGGTTGCCTGTGCAGGTCAGGATTATGCTTCCCATGCAGAAATTGTATCGGTTCCTCAGAACCTTGTGGCAAAAATACCTGATAACGTCTCATTTGAAGAAGCTGCATTTACAACACTGGGAGCAATTGCCCTGCAGGGAATAAGACAGGCGGATCCTTCCCTTGGAGAGAGGATCTGCGTTATCGGACTGGGATTACTTGGCCAGATAACATGCCAGATGCTGAAAGCAAACGGTTGTTCGGTTTTCGGGATCGATCTAAACGATTTTCTGGTTAAACTCGCGGCAGATACTGCAACTGAAAAAGCCATGAACCGGAATGATGCTAATCTTTTTTCTGCATGCGATGAATTCACCAGAGGGTATGGTTTCGACTCGGTTATTATCACTGCTGCAACCACATCAAATGATCCTGTCGAACTCTCAGCCGAAATATTAAAGAAAAAAGGTAAAGTG
>DNOQ01000359.1 GCA_003501665.1 Bacteroidales bacterium
TATTGTCAATGTGATAATTGTTATGCTCTTAGTTGGGCAGAATATAGCTTCGGGACAAAAGATCTATGTTTCTCCTAAAGGTAATGACAGCAATTCCGGGACCGTGAATGAGCCTCTTGCAACTTTAAACAGTGCAATTAATAAATCAAGGCTTTTAAGAGGAAGCGCTCAGACTAAAGATCCTTGTGAAATTATTATAATGCCCGGAACCTATTTTATGCTTCAACCGTTAGAAATACGATCAGAAGATTCAGGTTCACCCTATGTGCCATTGGTTATAAAGGCGGAAGGTGATGAAAGGCCTGTTTTTACAGGGGGTGTTAAAATTGAGGGATTCGAAAGGGACAGTGAAAACCTCTGGCGGGCTTTCATTCCTCAGGTCGCCTGGTATGATTCCTATTTTGAACAGTTGTATGTCAATGGCCGGAGAGCTGTAAGGGCACAGACTCCCAATGACGGTTTTTATTTCATTAAAAGCATAACTGAAACAGTCCTTGAAAAGGGTGAAGGACGTTCCCCTGAATTTGCAGTGCAGAAAATAGGGATTGACCCTTCCGGAGCGGATTGCTTCAGATCGTTTACAGAAGCAGATTACAACGATGCAATTGTGACATTCTATCATAAATGGGATAATACCAGGAAAAGGGTAGCTCATTTTAATAATGCCGAATCTTCAATATATACTGTCGGAACCGGAATGAAACCCTGGAACGCACTTGATAATAAAACAAGATACAAGGTCGAAAATTATAAAGCCGCCCTTGATGCTCCCGGTGAATGGTATCTGGAAAGATCAGGATATCTCTGGTATATTCCTTTGCCTGGTGAAGATCCTGAAAAATGTGAAGTCATTGTGCCCATCCTGAAAGACTTCATATCAATAAAAGGGGAATCGGCAGATGATCCGGTAAAGCATATCAGATTTGAAAATATATCTTTCAGAGTTGCCGGATACCGGACTCCGGATGCCGGAAATGAACCAGCCCAGGCTGCTGCCCCCGTTGATGCAGTAATAACCCTGGATTATGCAGATAACATTTCGTTTGTTAATTGTGAAATTACACATACAGGCACTTATGCTTTCTGGTTCCGCCGGGGATGCGCCAATTGTACAGTAAATCAATGTTATATGCATGATCTCGGAGCAGGCGGAGTAAAAATAGGAGAAACAGTTCTGCGGCCCCAGCAGGCCGACCTTACAAAAAATATAATAATCGATAATAATATTATCACCGATGCGGGTCATATATTTCCCTGTGCAGTGGGTGTAATTATTTTTCATTCAAGTGATAATCAGGTGATCCATAATGAAATATCCAATCTCAGATATTCCGGGATATCTGTGGGCTGGATATGGGGTTATGCCCACAGCCCTTCCAAACGAAACACTATCAAATACAATCATATCCATCATCTCGGGTGGGGAGAGCTTTGTGATATGGGCGGAGTTTATACCCTCGGAGCCTCGGAAGGAACATCGGTCTCAAATAATCTGATCCATCATGTATATTCATTCGATTACGGAGGCTGGGGATTATATACCGATGAAGGCTCATATGGTATAACCATGGAAAACAACCTGGTATATGCCTGTAAGAATTCGGGTTTTCATCAGCATTACGGTAAGGAGAATATAATCAGGAACAATATACTGGCCTATAATATCAGATCGCAGCTTCAGGCAACAAGGATTGAAGAGCACAGATCCCTTTCTTTTACCAATAATATAATTTATTATGATAAGGGAACCTTGCTCAGCAGTAACTGGCATAAATTCAATTTGCTTTCCGATTACAACTGTTATTGGGATAAAAGGTCGAAGGATGTCAGATTTGCCGATAAATTCTTTAAAGAATGGCAAACCTCAGGCAAAGATCAGCATTCAGTTATTGCAGATCCGATGTTTATAAATCCGGAGGAATTTGATTTCAGATTCAGAAAGCTTTCTATTGCCAGAAAGATAAAATTCACACCTTTCGATTATTCGAAGGCCGGGGTATATGGTTCAGATGAATGGAAGAAGCTTGCAGAGATGAGTATGGATTTAAAAATAAAATTTGATAATATTGTAAATGTTTTGGAAAACAAGGCAATAAAATAAAATATTATGGATTCTGTAAAGGTAAAACGTTTCGACAGGGCACTGACATGGTTACTAACCATAGTCCGTATCGTAATAGGATGGCATTTTCTTTATGAAGGTATTGCCAAGATCATATCATCTGACTGGAGCTCGGCTCCTTATCTGGCCGGATCGAAATGGATCTTTGGGCCACTGTTTCAGCAGATGGCCGACAGCGCCTCTGTTATCGCAGTGGTTGATTTTCTGAATATCTGGGGCATGATACTCGTGGGTCTGGGACTTATGTTTGGATTATTTACCAGGTTGGCAAGTGCTGCCGGAGCCTTGATGTTGCTATTCTATTTTGTTGCATATCCTCCCTTCCCCGGATATATGTTTGGTGTTCCTGCCGAAGGAGCATATCTGTGGGTGAACCGGAACCTTATCGAGTTTTTTGTTCTTGTCGCATTCACTTTCATATCAAAAGATTATCTGTTCGGGCTGGACAGGTTATTTGAAAAATGGAAAAATGAGAAAGCCAGAAAGCCGATACCTGATACTCCGGCAGCAGACCAGAATAAACTCTACCGGCGAGAGGTCATTAAGAACCTTATTTCAGTACCGGCTATCGGAGCTTTTGCCTATGCTCTGTATAAAAAACGGAAATGGGACAGTTTTGAAGAAAGACTGTTAAAGGTTGAAGGGATAGATGCAAATTCCGGAGCAACCCTTCTCCAATTCAATTATGCTTCATTGAAAGATCTCAAAGGACAGGTACCCAAAGCCGTAATAAATTATACTGATAAGGATGGAAAACCTGCGCAATTTGAACTCAGCCGGATAATAATGGGAGGGAATCTTATCGGAGGATGGGCTCACTCAAGAGACCTTATATATGTTTCCAAGCTTGTTAAAACTTATCATACCGATGAAAAAGTGATACAGACACTCGCCCTTGCAGAAAAATGCGGAATTAATGCCATTATTACTAATCCACAGCTTGGGAGAGTACATCAGAAATACCTGCATGAATTCAGGGGAAAGATGAAATTCATTTCTGACTGTGGAATAAACCTCGATTTTCAGAGGGGAATCGCCATGTCGCTTGCTGTCAAATCCGATGCACTTTATTGCCAGGGAGAGATTACTGACCGGTGGGCAAGCGAGACATGGAATGATCCGTTAAAAAGGACAGTCGCCCAGCGCATGGAACTTATCCGCAAGGGACTGGAAGAGATACGGAAACATGGCAAACCAGCCGGCATCGGGGCACATAAAATAGAAGCAATTAAAACCTGTGTTGAATATGGACTAAAGCCTGACTTCTGGGTAAAAACATGCCACAGCCATAATTA
>DNOQ01000601.1 GCA_003501665.1 Bacteroidales bacterium
ACGCGCAAAAATAAGAATTTTTTACAAGAGAAAAAGATTCAGTCTGCTTTTTCTTACTATTTTTGGGCTCCTAATCAAATTTATATCTCACCATAAATCATTTATAATCCGATGAAAAAATTACTCTCCTTAATTCTTCTTACCGGCATGTTTTTCAATTCTTGTTCCAAAAAATCGACTGGTCCTGAAGTTACGGTTCCGGTTGAAAAATATTCGCTTGCTAACGGGCTGACTGTTATTCTTCATGAAGACAAATCGGATCCCATTGCCGCAATTGCAATTCTCTACCATGTGGGGTCAAGTCGTGAAGTGCCAGGAAAAACGGGATTCGCCCATCTTTTCGAACACATGATGTTCCAGAGATCTGAAAACGTGGGTGAAGATCAGCTATTCAGACTTATTCAGGGTGCCGGCGGAGAGCTTAACGGAGGAACAAGTCAGGATATGACTATTTATTACGAAGTCGTTCCGAAAAATGCAATAGAGATGGCTCTGTGGCTCGAGTCTGACAGGATGGGATACCTGGAAAACACTGTCACACAGGATGCATTTGTCAATCAGCAGAATGTGGTACAGAACGAAAAGCGTCAGAGTGTCGATAATCAACCATATGGGTTTAATCAATATCTTATCCTTAAAAGCCTTTATCCGAAGGGACACCCTTACAGCTGGACCGTCATTGGGGAGATGGAGGATCTTACGAACGCAACCGTGGAAGATGTAAAGGCTTTTCACAGAAAGTTCTATTCTCCCAATAATGCAACAATTGTCATAGCAGGTGATATCAATAAGGATGAGATTAAAACCCTTGTTGAGAAATATTTCGGCGAGATCCCGAAAGGAGAAACAATTGAAAAACGAGGAGCAATACCTGCTGAACTGGCAACAACGGTAAAACTATACCATGAGGATAATTTCGCCAGAGCCCCAAGGCTCACTATGGTATTTCCGACTGTTGAACAGTTCTCGGACGATTCCTACGCTCTGGATTATCTTGGGGATCTGCTGTCAAACGGAAAGAAGACACCTCTGTATAAAGTACTGGTAAAGGATAAGAAGCTGACTTCATCAGTTATGGCAAGGAACGGCTCGCAGGAGCTGGCAGGCAGCTTTACAATTTCGGTAACTGCAAATCCGGGAGTAAATCTCACTGATGTTGAAAAAGCTGTATTCGAAGCTTTTGAAATGTTCGAAAAAGAAGAATTTACCGAAGATGATCTTACGAGTATCAAAGCAAGAAACGAAACGAGTTTCTATAATTCATTCAGCAGCGTTCTGAGTAAATCATTTACACTGGCACAATACGAGACATTTAAAAATGACCCTGAGTATTTCATGGAAGATTTTGCAAGAACCCAGTCGGTTACATCGGATGATATCAGAAAAGTATACGAGAAATTTATAAAAGACAGAAATTATATCCAGACGAGTTTTGTTCCCAAAGGAGAACTTAACCTGATTGCAGAAGGTTCAGTTGATGCAGGTATTGTTGAGGAAGATGTAACGAATGCCGCTGAAGTAAAAGCAGAAACGGTGGCTGAGGAACCAATTATTAAAACTCCGACAAAATTTGACCGGTCGGTTCAGCCTCCCATCGGACCTGATCCCGAAGTGACAATACCTTCTGTATGGCATGGTTCTTTGAGCAATGGGATGAAATTGTACGGCATTATTTATAAAGAACTGCCTTTGGTACAATACAGCATTATTATGGAAGGCGGCCATTTGCTTGATGATCTTAATAAACCGGGAGTTGCAAGTCTTACGGCAAACCTGATGAACGAGGGGACCAGGAATAAAACACCGGAAGAACTTGAAGATGCGATAAGACTTCTGGGAGCAAACATTTCATTTTACGGATCGAATGAAAATATTACCGTAAGAGTAAGCACACTTGCCCGCAACTTTGAAAAAAGTCTGGGGATTGTTGAGGAGATGCTGTTTGAGCCCAGATGGGATGAAGAACAATTCAATCTTGCCAAAAGCCGTACAGTGAATAATCTGAAACGGAACAAAGCAAATCCCAACTATCTGGCTTCAAATACACTTAATAATCTGATATTCGGAGAGAACAATATTCTTTCAATTGAAACTGTAGGGACAGAAGAATCGGTGAATTCGATTGCCATTGAGGATCTGAAAAACTTCTATGAAAAGAGTTTTTCACCTTCAGTGGCAAGCTTCATAATTGTCGGGAATATCGATCAGTCAAGGGTTGAAGCTGCCATTGGAGGGATAAATTCTAAATGGCAACCCAGGGAACTGATAATTCCTGAAGTTAGCGTTCCGGAACCACCAGCTAAATCACAGATTTATTTCGTCGATATACCCGGTGCAAAACAATCGGTAATAAATATCGGTTGTCCGGCAATACCAAGGTCAGATCCTGATTATTATGCTGCTTTCGTAACGAATTACAAGCTCGGAGGTTCGTTTAATGGTCTGTTCAATCTTATTCTGAGGGAAGAGAAAGGATTTACCTATGGCGCCAGATCTTCATTCAACGGAGCAAAGAATTACGGAATATTTACTGCTTCATCCTCGGTCAGGACAAATTCCACACTTGAATCAGTTACAATTTTCAAAACCGAAATGGAAAAATACCGTCAGAATATTCCACAGGAATATATTGACTTTACAAAATCAGCATTACTGAGGGGCAATGCCCGTAACTTTGAAACTGTGGGAAATCTGCTTAATATGCTCAGCAATATTGCCACTTATGATCTTCCGCCGGATTATATAAAGCAGGATGAGTTATTTGTTAAAGGGCTTACGGCAGAGAAACAACTGGAGCTGGCAAAGAAATTTATTGACCCCTCGAGGATGTATTATGTTGTGGTTGGTGATGCAAAAACGCAGTTAAAGGAACTTGAGAAAGTGGGATTAGGCAAACCTGTCCTCGTAAAAGATTAACATATTTG
>DNOQ01000107.1:0-1512 GCA_003501665.1 Bacteroidales bacterium
CATGCGGTCGTGCGGTCATGCGGTCTTGCAGTCATGCGGTCTTGCGGTCATGCGGTCATGCGGTCGTGCAGTCTGGTTGTCATGCAGTCGTGCGGTCATACAGTCGTGCAGTCTGGTTGTCATGCAGTCGTACGGTCAGATGGTCGTGCTGGCAGTTATATAAGGTTACCATAACAAAAGACCGCCAGCCTTCGCCACCTCCTTCGCTTTTTAGCTACGGAGGTCACAGAAGGCTTCGGCCGGCAAAGCATGACCGCAAGACTGCATGACCGCACGACAAAACTTTTAATGTATCTAATACTTTGTATCTCGTATAATCCTTATCTTAGCACCACATACTCTGGTCATGGCATTAAACTATATCTGGATAGCTTTTTTCCTTATCGGATTTCTGGTTGCTCTCGGGCAACTGATATTTGGAGGCAATACACAGATATTTAATGAACTCGTAAATTCAATATTTAACAGTGCAAAAACAGGCTTTGAAATTTCGCTTGGGCTTACAGGTGTACTGGCTCTCTGGATGGGATTGATGAAAGTGGGAGAGAAGGGTGGTGTGGTTGCAATACTGGGAAGGCTCTTTGGTCCGTTATTCCGGAGACTATTCCCGGGATTACCTGCAGGACATCCCGCGTATGGATCCATCATGCTGAATTTTTCAGCCAACATGCTAGGTCTCGACAATGCTGCCACACCCATGGGACTAAAGGCAATGAAGGAGATGCAGGAGGTCAATACCGAAAAGGAGAGTGCCTCCAATGCTCAGATAATGTTTTTAGTACTCAATGCTTCAGGATTAACAATCATACCGGTCACAATAATTGTATACAGAACGCAAATGGGGGCTGCCAATCCGGCCGATATTTTCATACCGATAATGATTGCAACTTTTGTGGCAACCCTGGCCGGACTAATAAGTGTTTCAATCGTTCAGAAAATAAATCTTTTTGACAGGGTTGTGATTGCTTATTTAGGAGGCCTGACTGCAATAGTTACAGGGATCATAATCTTTTTCACTAATCTTCCGAAGGAACAGATAACCGCAATCTCGACACTGGCGGCAAATTTTATTCTGATACTGATAATTGTTTTGTTCATTGTCCTTGCAATGGTGAAGAGAGTAAATGTGTATGATGCATTTATTGAGGGAGCAAAAGAAGGATTCGGGATAGCGATAAAAATTATCCCTTTTCTCGTTGCAATACTTGTCGGAATTGGCATCTTCAGGGCTTCGGGTGCAATGGATTTCCTGGTGGAGGGTATGGCGAAATTCTTTGCCTGGCTGGGATTTGATACCGAATTCACCGGTGCTCTTCCGGTTGCGCTTATGAAACCTCTTAGCGGCAGCGGATCGAGGGGATTGATGATTGACGCGATGAATACGTTTGGCGCAGATTCTTTGGTTGGTCGCATGTCATGCGCATTGCAGGGCTCAACAGATACAACTTTCTATATACTTGCGGTCTATTTTGGTTCGGTAGGTATAAAAAATACCAGGCATGCTGTGGGATG
>DNOQ01000107.1:1522-5337 GCA_003501665.1 Bacteroidales bacterium
TTATGGCATTAAGGCATTACGGTGTTATGGTAATATATTGAAGGTATAAATGACCAATAATTTTTATGATAAGTCGGAGACATACTCTCTTTCCGTAAAGGAACTGATAATTGAAGGGGAGGTGACTGATCAGGTACGGGTGGATTTTTCGGTTCTTAAAAAACGGTCAGTGATCGTTAAGGAAACTCTTCCTGACGATAGCGGAGCAAACAGGTTTACCGGGGCTTTCCGGTATGACGGATATTCTCTTTTCGATATTCTTGAAAAAAAGGTAGTTAAAAAATCCAATGAAGCTGAATTCAGCCGGGTAATTGATCTTTATGTGATCATTGAGAGCGACAACGGAGATAAAACAGTTTTCAGCTGGGGTGACATATTTTATCCAAATAACCTTCATAAGATAATTATTGCATCAGATGTTTCGAGAATAGTACCATCCAAAACAAAAGACCTGTGGGTACTTCCCGGAAAAAGTAAAATTGTTGCTGCCCAGGATCTTATTACCGTCAGGAATATTTCAAACCCGGTAAAAATCAGAGTATGTTCATTTCCTCTCTCCCTGGCAATTAAGAGGGATATGTCGTCATTGTATTGTCCGGTCGTCAGAATTTACCATAACGGGCGGATTACCGGGGAGATTGAAACTCTTCCTGAAAATATTAATGATGAAATATTTGAGGCAATATTTTATGGCAGGGGCAGGGGGATCCATTCAACGACTCCGTTTAAAGGACCTGTACTAAAGGAAATTATCGGGAAATTTTATCCTTCCGACAGAAAAAAGCTGCAGACCGGGATATTATGTTTTACCGGTATTGACGGTTACAGGTGTGCTGTATCATACTCAGAACTTTTTAACAGGAACGACCAGCAGGAGTTTCTGCTCATAAGGATGAAAGAGGATGAGGACGGGGGCGCCTTCAGGATATTTGCGGCCTGTGATTTCTTTTCTGACAGGGCTGTTAAATCGCTGAGTGAAATTCATATAATATAATTTTTAATGATATTATTACGGATCCGGCTATGAGTGTTATTACTGTCTCCTTACTTGTACTTGTAAGCATTATTGCAATAATTCTGCTGACTTCGACACTGAAGCTGAATGCTTTTGTTTCGCTTTTCCTGGTCTCGGTCTTTCTGGCATTTGTAACTCTTCCTGCCGATACAATTGTTGCATCCGTTAAGCAGGGATTCGGTAATACAATTGGATCAATAGGATTCCTGATCATTTTCGGAGCAATGATCGGGATCATTCTTGACAAGACCGGCGGGACCATAAGCATTGCAAATTATATCCTTTCCAAAACAGGTGAGAGTAAGAGTTCAAGAGCCCTGGGTATTACCGGATTTATCACCGGACTTCCGATCTTTTGTGATTCGGGGTTTATCGTCCTGAGCGGACTGGCAAAAACTTTCAGTGCCAGATCAAATGTCCCTGTTGTATTTATGGCAACTGTCCTTGCAACTTCACTCTATTCTGTCCACTGTCTTATCCCGCCTCATCCCGGTGCATTGGCGGCAGCAGGTATTATGAATGTAAATGTCGGAAATCTGATAATACTGGGAATATTATTTGCGATACCGGGAGCCCTTGCAGCATATTTATGGGGGAAATGGATGATAAAAGGAAAGAATTACCCTTCATCGGAAGTCCCGGTGACTGATACACTGCCGGAGAAAAAGGATCTCCCTCCCGTTTTCCTTTCTTTTTTGCCTATTGTTGTACCATTATTGCTCATAACAATCAAATCACTGATTAATCTCTTCGACAGTGAAGGTTCAGGATTGATGGCGAAGATCTTCTATTTTCCGGGAGATCCTGTGTTTGCACTTGCAATTGGAGTTGTGCTCGGGTTATTGCTGATCCGAAACAAGAGTATAAGTTCCTTTAATTCACTTTTTTCGGAAGCAATAGTAAAGGCAGGGCCCATACTGATTGTAACAGCTGCAGGGGGTATGTTCGGAATGGTGATTAAATCGACAGGAGTTGGTGAAACAATGGGTAAACTTCTTACCGGGACCAACATAGGATTGCTTGTTCCTTTCCTGATAGCTTTAATCATGAAGACGGCACAGGGTTCATCAACAGTTGCAATAATAACCGCTGCATCATTTGTTCTACCTATGGTACAGATGCTGGGACTCGACTCGGAATGGGGCCGGTTGCTTACAATGCTTTCGATGGGAGCCGGTTCTATGGTGGCATCACATGCCAATGATTCATATTTCTGGGTAGTTACAAATTTTGGAGGACTTGAAGTCAATACAGCCTTAAGGGTGTATTCCACATCAACTCTGGTAATGGGAACAACGGTATTTGTTTTTATCTGGATATCATCATTATTTCTGATATAAATTAAATTAAAGCGGTCGGAAAAATGGATAACCGTGAGATTGCAGTGAAAATATTCATGGAAGGTATAAAAGGTGTTCTTCCGGGAAAGCTTATAAATGAACTCGTTTCACTCCGGGGAACTATTTTGAAGATCGGCTACAACAGCTACAATCTTAACGGATTAAATAATATATATGTAATTGGAGCGGGCAAGGCAGGCTCAGCTATGGGGCATTATCTTGAAACTATACTCGGCAGCAGGATAACAGATGGATTTATTGTTACAAAATATGGTCATTCCTGCAAGCTGAATTATATAAGGGTGGCAGAAGCCGGCCATCCGGTACCTGACCACAACAGCTATAAAGCCGCGGAGGAGATACTGAGAATTGCATCCGGTGCAGGGGAAAATGACCTTGTGATCTGTTTATGGTCGGGAGGTGGATCTGCACTTCTTGCAGACCATCCGGAATACTCTTCTCAGGAGGATATTGCTATTTTAAACGAAAAGCTGGTAAAATGCGGTGCCGACATACATGAAATGAACGCTGTAAGAAAACACCTTTCATCAGTAAAAGGCGGACAACTGGCCAAACACATTGCCCCGGCTTATCTGGCAAATATCCTTCTTTCTGATGTCATAGGTGATCCTCCCGACATAATTGCGTCCGGACCAGCTGTACCTGATAATTCGACATTTACCGATGCACTGAACGTGCTTGAGAAATATCAGCTTACTGAGCAGCTACCGGAAAATCTGATAAATCATATCAGGGAGGGCGTTCAGGGTATACGACCTGAAACTCCCAAAGCCAATGATGATGTATTCAGAAAATCGGTCACTTTTATGGCAGGAAATAATAAGACTGCACTGCGGTTTGCACAGGCTGAAGCAGAGAAATGGGATTTTAATTCCTTTATCATTACGGATTCATTGAAAGGCGACATTGAACCGGCATGCACTTATATTATTGATGAAATTAATAATTACAGAAATAACAGTTCGGTGAAAAAGCCTGTATGTCTCCTTTTCGGGGGTGAAACGACCGTAAAGGTTACAGGAAATGGTAAGGGGGGAAGGAATCAGCATCTGGCACTTTTTACAGCTTTCCGGCTGCAGGATATTCCGGGAATAACTTTCCTTGCAGCCGGCACGGACGGTAATGATGGCGATACTGATGCAGCAGGAGCAGTTGTTGATTCAGATACGATCAGGAATGCAAAGGAAATGAATATCGATCCGGAAAGTTTCCTGAATGATTTTGATTCATACAATTTTTTTAANNCTCATAACCCATAACTCATAACTCACAACTCACAACTCACAAATCACAAATCACAAATCACAAATCACAAATCACAACTTCTTCCATGTCCCCACCCTACATATTTCTGATAGTCATAGCCGGAGTAACGATGCTTCTCCTGATGGTTCTTAAATTCAGGCTCAGCGCGTTTATTTCCCTCCTCATCACGTCAA
>DNOQ01000012.1 GCA_003501665.1 Bacteroidales bacterium
GTATACCCGGTAACGGAACATTCGTGAAATGCAATGACCCGGGAACCCTCTTCCGCTGCTTTTTCTGTAAGCCTCTCAATCACCCCGAGGTTGTATTCCTTGTCACCACTACGATTTTCAAACTGGGCTGCCGAAATTTTGATTCTGTTCATCTTTAATCGTTTAATTGTTCGAAACTACAGTCAAATGCAGGGTCATTGCGAGTCCCGCCGCAGGCGGGACGAAGCAATCCGTCCCGGTTCTTTCCCCGGGTTAATCAATACCTTACCCTCGTAACTGTTACCTCCCCCAGCAATCCCGATGCCTGTAACGGATCATCAGGCCGGATCTCATTTACATTGATCCAGGTCTTTCTTTCCTTTTCAGGTAGCCGGCTGTCCCCTATCAACCTGTTAATCCAGTTGTTGACAACACTGATCTCAACTTGATTTTCACCCTCTCCGACATAATTTGTAATATCCACGTTCCATGGTGGTGTCCACACTCCGCCCGCCTTCTGGCCGTTAATCTTCACTTCAGCCATGACACCAACCTGCCCGAGATTTATAAAAATATTCTCACCCGGTTCTGTTTTTTCGATCCAGAAAGAATTTCTGTAAACACCAGTACCGGAATAATATTTTATGCGTTGATCCGTATTTTGTGACCAGTCTTCCGAAGAATTCATTTTAACCGGCTGTTCAAGTCCTCGGTTAGCTTTTTCGAAACTCACTTCCCAGGGTGTGTTAATTTCTGCCACTAACCGAGGTTCAGGGAAATTGGTTTCCAATCTATCGGAAACAGAATCCCCTTTTTTTCTGAATACTATGAAAGCACTTTCATAAGGATCAAGCTTCAGGGGTACGGTTGTGGTCTTTTTATTTGTTGTAAAGGCAGGAAGATCCCTTATGGCACCACTTGTTGCATCCCACAGTTCAGGTTTCCGTCCGGTCACTCTGAAGGTAGCGTTAAAATCAATCATAGAATCACTCTGGTTGGTCAGGAAATAAATCTCAGTATCATCAAGTCTGCGATGGATCCAGAGTACCGGAACACTTCCTGAAAATGATACATCGGGCAATACTTCCAGTTCATTTAAAGCAGACTGAATGTCAATTCCATTAAAAATATTCCCTTTTAAGGATTTGCCTTTTTTCTTGCCACCATAATCTGTATTGCCCCATAATTCTGATGCCATTGTTTTAACTTCCTCATCCGCATACGGATAATTCTGAAGACTCGGGGAGGTTTTTGGAGGCGGACCAAAAACAGCTGCCCCCTGCATTACAAGTTCCTTTATCTTTTTCAGTAATTCAGGTCTCATATTATCGAGTGGCGGAAGCACCATCATTTCATAACTCATTCCATCGGGGAGAAGGAGTTTACCGTTCTTTACCGATAGCCGGTTGATTATTACTTCTGCATTTATATAATCGAACGAATACCCCTCAGGGAGTTCAGGTATCCTTGCTCCTGTCATTTTGGGAACATCCTCACCTATGAAATAACAAACATCATTAACAGGAAGTCCTCTTCTGAGCATGAACATGCATCTGCGCTGATAATCGATCCAGTGTTTTGACTGTTCAAACCAGGTATTTTTTCTGTTGAATTCAGTCCCGAACCAGGCATTTATGCCGGGATTTTTGTCTTCATAAGGCTGATGGATATAAAGGTGAAGGATCACCTGGTTAATTCCTTCGGTATAACTCCAGTCGCCCCGTTTCTTAAGCATGGCAGGATAACGCTGATAATGACGTCCTGCAGAAGTGTATGATTCTGCCGAGACTGATCTTTTACCATAAATATGTGCTGCAGATGATGCTGCACGGCATTCTATATTTCCGAGGTCTCCTTCATTCCAGAACTCACCCGCGATATCATGACTTTGCCCTCCATACATCAGGAACTCTGACGGGAAGCCCCAGTGGCCATAGTTTTCAAGCCATATCCGTAGTCCCTGCTCCTGACACAGGTTACGGAATCCTCCCACATAGTCATAAGCAATGCGATCAGCTACATATCTGCGCAGATCCCAAAGGAACCTGTCGGACTGATCAGCTGAAGCAACAATACGTCCTGAAAGAACAGTCAACCACGGAACAGGATCATACCCGAATCTCTTCTGAAAACCTTCAATCATGCCATCTGTCCAGTTTTGGGATCCCTGCTCATAACTGTCGAGAACAATTCTTTTCAGAGCAGTACGGTCTTCTGAAGGAATTCTCTTAAGAAGTTCGCCGACATAGGTATTGAAATGAGCACTGAGATGATCCCTGTTCATCTTGTCAACCTCTCGTCCCATCGCGTGTGGAGCGGCAGCAGCATTCATTGTTCCGGTGGGAACAGCACCAATGCGCATGATATTCCATTTTCCCGGAGGAACATCCCATGTAAGGATGTTCCCGGAAAGCCTGTCACTTATATCTAAAACCTTTTCAGGATCAATTTTCATTGACTCCGTTCCGGATTCATGCTGTGGTTCCCACAGATAATGATCCCACATCGGGAAGGGAGTCTGGCACATTTTACCCAGTTGTTTTTCTATATAATTTTCAATCATGGGTAAAGCAGAAAGAGTGATTTCTGCAAGTCCGGCATTAGCGGGAATGTTATCGCGGGTGGAAAGAAAATTACTGAGGTTAAAGTTATTCAGAATCACCCTGAAATTAACTGAAGTAACTTCAGGGAGACTGACAGAAACCGGTCCCGATGGCATCGGGCCAACATTCAGCGCCCTGTTGCCGCGATCAAAACGGAATTTCTTTACCGAACGGAAATTACCCGTTTCCTTTATCAGAAGTTCCACATCAGCAGCAAACGGTATTACCGAAGGATAAAGAATGATGGTACGGGCAGTGAACGGATGAGTGGTTTCGAAATCAATAATTATCTCCTTACTGTTACCTGCTCTGGTGAAAAGGCAGATTGTCCCGGTATCTCCGTCAGCAAGCAGGTTATCATTACCAAGGTCGGGGAAAGAAGTAATTTTTGGCTTTAACGATGCAATTGTCAGTTCATCGTTTTCCGGTGCCGGATATGCAAGTACTTTAACATCCTGAAATATATCCTTTGGTTTTTGCAGTTGTTGAATGATCCTTCGTCCCCCTTCAAATTTAGTTTCAGAGCTTACAAGGTATCGCATCGATTCGGTTGATTTAACCCATGGTCCGCCTGACTGGCTCCAGCCGGGCGAGTTAAAAAATCCTATATTCACACCCAGTCTTTTCCCTTCACTCACAGCATGGACAATCAGCTGCCACCAATCTTCGCTGAGGGCAGATGGTTCACCGTACGACATACCGTCGTTACCTATATTACC
>DNOQ01000581.1:0-2614 GCA_003501665.1 Bacteroidales bacterium
TTTTTCCAGGGAAGTGTCGCTCAGGCTCGCGGGAGAGGACCTGAGTGCAATTGATTATGTTTTCTGCTGGCTTGGTGATGCCTCCCTGATACTGGCAATTATAAAGCTGATAGAGGATAAGATGAATGCCGATAATGATATCGATAGAGTCGGTGTCCAGGCAATAATCCTTGTGGAAAATTCAATCAGATATATTTCGTCCTATCTTCCCAATATTTACAGGATAGTTCTTTTACAATCCCTCGATTTTCAGAGAGAGGCCCTGAATGAGCATCAGCGCATGCTTAAAATGAGGGGTAGACCCAAAATACTGCTTGCTAATAATTTTAATGATGCTGTGGATCTTTACAATAAATACAAGTATAATGTTCTGGGTATCATTTCCGATATCAGTTATAAAAGGGATAATTTACAGGATGAAAATGCAGGTATAGAATTATGTAAGGTGGTAAAAGCTGATGATGACAATGTTCCATTTCTGCTTCAGTCTTCGAACCTTATCCATAAATCGAAAGCAGAGGAAATGGGAGCAGGATTTATCTATAAATATTCCAAAACCCTCTCACTGGAGCTGCGTAATTTTATAATTCAGAATCTTGCATTCGGCCCATTTGTATTCAGGAATCCTGTTACACTTGAACCGATAGCAATTGCCACAGATCTCCAGAGTCTTCAGCAGAAACTCCTTACGATTCCTGATAATGTGCTCGAATATCATGCGACCAGAAATCATTTCTCAAAATGGCTGAATGCCAGGGCATTATTCCCGGTGGCCCAGATGTTTAAATATATCAGCAAAGAGGATTTTCCTTCTGTGGATGAGATGAGGAGATTCCTTTATGTGGCAATTTCGAGCTTCCGGCTGGGGAAGGGCAGGGGAGTGATAGCAAAATTCGACAAATCGAGCTTTGATGAATATCAGATATTTTCACGTATAGGTGAAGGATCAATAGGTGGTAAAGCAAGAGGTCTTGCTTTTATAAACAGGATAATCAAGATCAACAAACTCTACAATAAATTCCCCGATGTTCTGATAACAATACCCCGTACTGTGGTCTTAAGCACCGATATCTTCGATGAATTCATGGACCACAACAACCTTTATTCGGTTGCACTCTCTGATCTTCCTGACGATGAAATACTAAAAAAATTCCTCCGGGCCGAGCTTCCGGGGCATGTTTACCAGGATTTTCATGCATATCTGACGGTATCACGTAATCACCCTATAGCAGTCAGATCGTCGAGCAAACTTGAAGATTCACATTATCAACCTTTTGCCGGAGTCTATTCAACTTATATGATCCCCAGGCTGGCTGATAACAAATTGATGGTAAAGGCTCTCTCCGATGCAATAAAACAAGTATATGCATCAGTGTACTACAAGACGAGCAAAGCCTATATGACCGCTACCAGCAATGTTATTGATGAAGAGAAAATGGGGATTGTACTTCAGGAAGTATGCGGTAACAGGCATGGTGATATCTTTTATCCGACATTTTCGGGGGTAGCCAGGTCGATTAACTACTATCCCATAAATTCCGAAAAGGCCGAAGACGGGATCGCAAATGTAGCTTTCGGACTTGGGAAACTGATTGTTGAGGGAGGATTATCATTACGTTTCTGCCCTAAGATGCCAAAAAAGATACTTCAGCTTTCATCTCCCGAAGCAGCTCTGCGTGATACTCAGAAAGTATTCAGGGCGCTTGACCTGAATATAAATAGTTTTATCCCTTCAACAGATGACGGGGTAAACATACCCAGTATTGATATCAGAGATGCAGGAAATGACAGTGCGATGAAATTCCTTGCATCAACTTACGATCATGTAAATAATATGCTCAGAGATGGTATTATGTCAAATGGCAAACGGGTTATAACATTCTCGGGTATACTTCAACACAAGCTCTTCCCTCTTGCCGGAATCCTTAATACTCTTCTTGAGCTTTGCCAGAGAGAGATGAATAATCCGATTGAAATTGAATTTGCAGGAAATCTTGAAACACCGGCCGGAATGCCTAAAATATTCAATTTCCTCCAGATCAGACCAATTGTACATTCTGATGATACTTATAATATAAACGTAGAAAATATAAAACCGGAGGAAACAATTGTCTTTTCCGAATCAGCTCTCGGGCATGGTGTGTTCAAAGGTATCTGTGACCTTGTTTATGTAAAACCCGACTCATTTAGTCCTGCCCAGAATAAGAATCTGGCAACCATCATTGAGAATCTTAATTCCTCATTCATCAGTGAGGGGAAAGGTTATATACTGATAGGACCGGGAAGATGGGGTTCTACAGATCCCTGGCTTGGCATACCTGTCAAATGGGCTCAGATATCAGCGGCCAGGCTTATTGTCGAATCGGGTTTGAAAAACTACCGGATCGACCCCAGTCAGGGAACACATTTCTTTCAGAATCTTACATCATTCGGGGTTGGATATTTTACAATAAATCCTTTTATAAACGAGGGATATTATGATGTCGATTTTCTGAACCATATAAACCCGGTATATGAGGATAGTGCCGTAAGGCATATAAGATTTAATAAGCCATTGGAGATAAAGATTGATGGAAGGAGACATAAAGGGGTGATAATGAGACCGGCATAGCGG
>DNOQ01000581.1:2704-3605 GCA_003501665.1 Bacteroidales bacterium
CGGCAATCATATTTTCAACACTCTGTGTCCATTTTACCGGTGATGTAAGTTGAGCAACAAGATTAGTCCTGATTCTGTCAGGGTCGACAGAAGGCATAGCATCAACATTCTGGTAGACCGGGCAGACGGGTTTATTGAATTTCGTGTTCCTTATGGTCTCTTCAAGTTCCTCTCTTGCAGGTTCCATCAGCGGGGAATGGAATGCTCCTCCTACCTGGAGCCGTAATGCCCTTTTTGCACCTCTGGTTTTCAGTATCTCTATTGCTCTGTCTATTCCTTCATTTGAGCCGGAAATGACTATCTGGCCCGGACTGTTATAATTAGCCGGAACAACAATTTCGCTGATCTCTGCACAGGTTTCTTCCACAATTCTGTCATCAAGCCCTATTATGGCTGCCATGGATGACGGCGATATTTCACAGGCTTTCTGCATGGCCGCTGCCCTTCCGTACACCAGCCGAAGTCCGTCTTCGAACGAAAGTGCCTGATTTGCCACAAGGGCCGAGAATTCTCCCAGCGAGTGCCCGGCCACCATGCCGGGCCTGAAATTATCGCCCTGAACTGATGCAAGAATGACTGAATGGAGGAATATTGATGGCTGTGTTACTTTTGTCTGTCTCAGATCCTCATCCGATCCGTAAAACATCACGTCGGTAATCCGGAAACCCAGAATCAAATTTGCCTTTTCAAACAATTCTTTTGCCAGAGGTGATCTTTCATAAAGATCTTTTCCCATCCCCGGAAATTGTGCTCCCTGTCCGGGAAATACATAAGCTGTCATATTTCAGTATCAATGAAGCCTGGAACCAATAAGGTGAATAAACTCTTCACGTGTATTAAGATTTGAAAGGAATATGCCGGTAAAAGCAGAGGTTGTTGTAACGGAATTCTGCTTCTGTAC
>DNOQ01000581.1:3635-9116 GCA_003501665.1 Bacteroidales bacterium
TTGCTGAGTCCGGTTATGTAACCATCCGGTATATAAGCTACATGTGCCTTCCCGAAAAAAGGAAGCATGTGATGTTCACACATTGAATATATATCGATATCCTTTACAATAACCATCTGCTTATAATCTTCCCTGAATTTGGCAGAATTGATAATTTCACAGGGATTCATTGAGTAACCCATTGTTAAAAAATTCAGAGCTTTGGCAACTCTTTCCGGTGTCTTTTTCAGACCCTCACGCTCAGGATCCTCTCCCAGTAGTTTCAGAACCCTGAAATAGATAGCTGACAGTTCTTTAATGTTTTCTTCATCCCATGATTCTGTCTTACTATAACCATTGCGCAGATTTAACTCAGTTGTATCCGCGATTCCTTCTTTCTTAGCCATAATATTCGGTTGAATTGTTTTCAGTTTCGCATATCCTCACACAGTGAAGTTCCGCACCTTCTTTTTCGATGAAAGGTTTAAGTTCTTCCCATATCGACACGGCAAGATTCTCAGCGGTTGCAATTTTCCCCTGCATAAAATCAACCTCCAGATTAATGTTTTTATGATCTGTCTTTTTTATAATCCTCTCACGAATGATCTGTTTGAGGGTGCTTATGTTCATTATAAAACCTGTTTTTGCCGAAATCTCTCCTTTAATGGTTACATAAAGCTCATAATTATGGCCATGCCAGTTTGGATTTGAGCATTTGCCAAATACTTCGGCATTTTTTTCATCGGTCCATTCCTGCCTGAACATCCTGTGTGCAGCACTGAATCTTTCGCGCCGTGTCAGATACACCATTTTATTTAAGTTGAATCAGGATGCAATATTAACCATTAAAGTTGATCTTTTTAAATATATTTAGACTCTTAATTATTACACTGATCCTGACAATTGTAACAAAAGTGAGAATATTATTGGTCACTGCCACAGACGCTGAGGCTGAAATAATGCAAAGATTAAATATTCCCCGTGATCCGGAAGGGAAATATATTATCGGAGATTCATCTGTCCGGGTCCTTGTTACAGGAGTGGGTACGGTTGCCACAGCATGGGCATTGACCAAATGGTTCTCCTCGGATTCCCGGCCCGACCTTTCAGTCAATGCAGGTATAGCAGGAAGTTTCAGGGAAGAATTGGCACCAGGGGATGTGGTAATGCCGGTCTCTGACTGTTTTGCAGATGCCGGAATTGAGACCGGAAAAGGATTTTTAACTCTTGCCGAGGCAGGTCTTGAGCATCCTGACACTTTCCCGTTTAAAGGAGGAAGAATTATTGCAGAGAACAAATATGTTCAGAAAACATCAGCAAAAATCAAACCTGTTTCCTCAATAACAGTAAACACTGCATCAGGAAAGGATGAGACAATTAAAAGGCTCATTTCAAAATATGATCCTGATATTGAAACTATGGAGGGGGCTGCTTTTTTTTATATCTGCAGTAAAGAAAAAGTTCCTTTTATGGGCATCAGGGCAATATCAAACCGGGTTGAATCCCGCAACAGATATAGATGGAATATTCCACTTGCTCTTGACAATCTGGCAGCTGTTCTTCAAGAAGTGATTTTTACTCTGGATTAAATATATGAAACCTTCATGTTACAAAAACACAAAAGCTCATGAAAATAGTTCACGTCATGAAGGTTCTCCCGCTTAAGGCGGGACAGGCTATTCGAACCATTTAATTTACAACAACATAGTAATATTATTTTCGAATGAAACTGACACTTGGTTTCTCTCCATGCCCGAATGATACTTTCATCTTTGAAGCTATGGTACATGGCAGGATTGATACTGAAGAACTGGAGTTTGATTATTTTCTTGCCGATGTCGAAGATCTGAACAAAAGAGCTTTCATAGGGAAAACAGATATTACGAAGATGAGCTGCCATGCTTATGCATTTGCTGCCCGTGATTATCTTATACTCGATTCGGGAAGCGCCATTGGTTATAAGAACGGCCCTCTTCTGATTGGCAGGAGAAAGATTAATTATCAGGAAATTATTACTGCCAGGATAGCAATACCCGGCAGATACACAACGGCAAACCTGCTTTTCAGCCTTGCATGGCCAGAGGCTCTGAATAAAACAGAATACCTTTTTTCCGATATTGCTGATATTCTGATCAGAGATGAAGCTGATGCGGGTCTGATCATTCATGAGACAAGATTTACCTATCACGAAAAAGGATTGATCATGCTGGCCGATATGGGAAAATTCTGGGAAGAGCTCACCGGTTCACCAATTCCTCTCGGACTGATAGCCATAAACAGAAGAATTCCTCCAGCTACAGCTGCCAAAGTGAATCGTATAATAAAGAGAAGTATTGAATATGCTTTGAATTATCCGGCCGAATCATACAACTTTATAAAATCGAATGCCAGGGAAATTAAGGAATCGGTTATAGAAAGTCATATTAAACTGTATGTTAATGATTACTCGGTCAGTCTTGGCCCTGAAGGCCGGAGAGCAATTGAAGAGTTGCTTGTAAGAGGCCGGAAGACGGGTGTTTTACCTGATCTTCCGGGAAGGATATTTCTGACATCCTGAATTGGACGGAGTGGTTTATTTGATTAAATTTGTTGTTGCATCATCTGATCATTAATCAGATGGAGCAGATCACAATTTAAATTAAACATATTTTCAATGTCACTTGAAGAATTGGTAATTAAGACCCGTTCATACAGGCGTTTCGATGAGTCAGTAAGGATCTCTTATAAAACCCTTGAAAAACTGGTTGATCTGGCCAGATTGTCGGCATCCGGTGCTAACAGGCAGCCACTTAAATACATACTGATTAACTCTCCTGAAGAGTGTTCGAAGGTATTTCCGTCGGTATTATGGGCTGCCTATCTTAAGGACTGGGACGGACCCGGACCAGGGGAGAGACCCTCGGGCTATATTATAATACTGGGCGACAAATCGGTTTCCGAAATATTCGGAGTTGATCACGGGATTGCTGCCCAGAGCATGATGCTGGGTGCCACCGAAGCCGGACTGGGCGGATGTATGATTGCTTCAATAAAAAAAGACCTGCTACGTAATGTTCTTAAAATTCCGGAACAATATGAAATACTGCTGATCCTTGCCCTCGGAAAACCGGGCGAAAAAGTGATCATCGATGAAATAAAAGATGGTGATGTAAAATACTGGAGAGATCCGGAGAATAATCATCATGTACCCAAAAGACCTCTTAACGAATTGATAGTCAAATTTTAATAATGATCAAGGGCATTAGCAAGCGTATTTTTGTTATACTCTTTTGCCTGTTGATGATCCGGTTATCATCAGGACAGGAGCCGGCTCAGAGAATAAAAGCGATACTTTTTCATGGCATTGTTGTGGATTTGGAAACAAAGATCCCTCTTGCCGGATCACAGATCATAATAAACAGGGCATTTTCCACAGTGAGTGACAACGACGGCAAATTTGCATTCTATGTGAACAGGCTCGACACCGTTAAATTCAGTATACTGGGTTATAAGCCAACCATATTTCATATTAGCGATACGCTGAGGGGAAGTGAATTCATCGCCGGGGTATACATGCATACTGATACATTATCAATAGGCGAAATTGTAATTGTTCCCAGGTTCAGGCACCTGAAATCAGATCTGTTAAATCCCAGAAGTGAGCCGGATCATCAGATTGAGAATGCAAAATATAATCTTGAAGTATCTGCTTACCAGGGGAAAATCACTCAGAACAAAATGGGTGATCCTGCTGTAAACTATGAATTTCTCCGGCAGAAGCAATTTGCCGAGGCCTATACCAAGGGACAAATTCCGTCTGACCGGATCCTCGGATTAAGTCCCTTTATGATCATTCCCGCAGCCTGCCTTCTGTTCAACGGATTTCCGGAGAAACCACCACCTCTTAAACCCAGCCTCTCAGATTACGAACTCAATCTTATCTATAAGAAATATCTCGATACTTACGGTAAGAAATAGACATGTTTGTTTTACCGGATTTAAGTTGGCAGTTGGCAGTCGGCAATACTCACAACTCACAAGTCACAACTCACAACTCACAACTCACAAGTCACAACTCACAACTCACAACTCACAACTCACAACTCACAAGTCAAATCAACCCTTTACGAAAATTGCTTTAATAATATGGCTTGCCATTTTCGGATTCTCTTTAAGCCGGCGGGTGGAATAGCCAAACCATTTTTCCCCGAAGGGCACATAAACTCTCATTGTATGTCCCTGATCAACAATACTTTGTCTTAAGTTAGGAGTTACACCGTAAAGCATCTGAAATTCATACAGATGTTTAGGAACATTATACTGAGCCAATAATCTGTAGGCATTTTGAATTAGTATTTTATCATGAGTGGCAATGCCGACATATATTTTATTTTTAAACATGAATTCGAGATCTTCGAGGTAATGCAGGTTGATCTCCTCATGTTTTTTATAGCTTATGGCTTCCGGTTCGATATAAATGCCCTTACACAGTCTGATGCTGAGAGGTATGGTTTCTGAGTTAAGATCAGCCAGGCTTTTCAGGTCATCATGGGTTCTCTTCAGGTATGCCTGCAGCACCAGTCCCACATTTGCCGGGAATTCAGTCTTAAGTTTCCTGAAAATGTCAATTTCGGCACTTGTACATGGTGAATCCTCCATGTCGATCCTTACGAAAGCATTATATGATGCTGCCTTTGCAACTATATCTCTCAGATGCTGATAACAGGCTTCTTCATCGATGAGTAACCCGAAGCTTGTCGGTTTCGTTGAAAAATGTCCGTCGATACGGTTGCGGAAAGCAACATCGATCAGATTGAGATATTCCAGCTTATTGGTTTCGGCTTCACCGGGGTTTTTTATGAATTCCCCAAGAACATCAATCGTAACCTTGATGTTTTTACTGTTGAGATCTTTTGATACCCTCATGGCATCTTCGATCGATTCGCCGGAAATATAAGAGCGTGAAAATATCCAGATAAGTTTTTTTGGCAGCCAGGGTAAGATTGATGCAATGAATTTGTTAAACATAACTCGAAGATTGTTGAAAATTGTTCATTTTTCGACACTAATAAAGCTTGTATAAAATTAAATTTTGATGACCTTTGTCAGTGAAAACTGTTACAAAGGAAAGTCAAATTTTCTATATAATTAATCAGGCAATGCAACCATTTTTCATTTACGGTTGTCTAAAAAATGTCCTCAGCTTATGATGAGCGACAAACAGATTATCAGGGGTTGTGCCAGACATGACAGGAAGGCGCAGAAAATACTTTATGATAAATACTCACGGTTCCTTCTGGGTATTTGTCTGAGATATGCCTCCGACAGAACTGAAGCAGAGGATATACTGCAGGAGAGTTTACTGAAGATATACTTCAATATTGATGATTTTACGGGAACAGGTTCTTTTACAGGCTGGTTAAGGAAAGTTGCGGTGAATACTGCCATAACTCACTATCATAAAAATCTGAGATACAGGTATAATGTAGATATTGAAGAGTTTGCATCGTTCGAGACAGGTAT
>DNOQ01000473.1:0-4560 GCA_003501665.1 Bacteroidales bacterium
GGTTAATTGTGAGGGAATCAACACTGAGGGGGAAATGAAGAAAGTGCCTGAAGTGAGCTAAAGTTTGGAGTGGCTAAAGTTGTTTGCAAAAAAATTATAACTTTAGGCACTCTAGGCACTCTAGGCACTCCAAACTTCTAACTAATACTATACAAAATGCTCTTACTTGGATTGGATCTCGGGAGTTCATCGGTCAAGGCTTCGGTGATAGATGGCGAATCAGGCAGCTGTCTGGCATCGGCGTTTTATCCGAAAGATGAGATGAAGATCGTTGCTGAAAGGCCCGGATGGGCTGAGCAGGATCCCGAAATGTGGTTGAAGAATATAAAGGCTTCAATTGCCGATTGTAACAGCCAGCTTGGGGATAAGAAGAAAAATATCGGGGCTATCGGCATTTCTTACCAGATGCACGGATTGGTTATCGTTGACAATAATCATAATGTACTTCGTCCATCCATTATATGGTGCGACAGCAGGGCAGTCCGATATGGGGAAGAAGCATTCACGGCACTTGGGAAAGATTTTTGTCTGAGTCATTTGCTGAATTCTCCGGGGAATTTTACCGCTTCAAAGCTCGCATGGGTACGCGAAAATGAGCCTGAACTGTTCGGCAGGATCCATAAAATCATGCTTCCGGGCGATTATGTCGCCCTCAGACTGACAGGAGAAGCAGTCACAACCTTTTCAGGATTGTCAGAAGGTATCTTCTGGGATTTTGCCGAAAACAGGATCTCGGATGAACTGCTTAATTTTTACGGATTCAGCAATGACCTGATACCTGAGGTTATGCCCTCATTTTCCATTCAGGGGAAAGTGACCGCGACAGCAGCAAAAGAGATGGATCTTCCAGAAGGTGTTCCGGTGTCCTACCGTGCGGGAGATCAGCCCAACAATGCATTATCACTGAATGTATTCAATCCTGGCGAAGTGGCCGCGACAGCAGGCACCTCAGGGGTCATTTACGGGGTGACCGATCAGAAAAAATTTGATCCTCTGTCGAGAGTTAATACTTTTTTACATGTAAACCATACTCAGACCGATCCAAGACTGGGTGTACTACTGTGCATTAACGGCACCGGAATTCTCAATTCGTGGCTCAGAAAAAATACAGCAAATAATGCACAATATACATTTATGAACGATATGGCGGGAAAGATAAATATCGGATCTGACGGTTTGTCGGTATTACCTTTTGGAAACGGAGCAGAAAGGATGCTGGGCAATAAAAACATCGGTGCCCGTATACTGGGACTGAATTTCAATATACATACGAATTCTCATCTTTTCAGAGCGGCACAGGAGGGAATTGTATTTTCCATCAGATTCGGTTTTGATATAATGAAGGAAACCGGCATAACCCCGAAACTTATCAGGGCAGGAGCTGCAAATATGTTAAGAAGCAATGTGTTCAGGGAAGCTTTGTCGTGCATTACAGGTACAGAAATTCATCTTTATAACACAGACGGATCTGTGGGAGCTGCAAGAGGAGCAGGGATAGGGTGCGGATATTATAAGTCTGTTGGTGAGGCATTTACAGGACTGAAATCTGTTGGAACCACAGTTCCTGACAGAGCAAAAACAGATGCTTATGAAGCTGCGTATTCAACGTGGCTTGATTATCTGAAAGAAGTATAGATNNAGATATGGCAAAAAAAATTGAAAAGGAGTATTATCCCGGGATAGGGAAAATAAAATTTGAAGGTAATAAATCAAAGAATCCCCTGGCATTCAAATGGTACAATCCCGGGCAGGTTGTGTCGGGCAAAAAAATGAAGGATCACCTTCGGTTTGCAATTGCCTACTGGCACTCATTCTGCGGTGACGGGAGCGATCAGTTCGGATCTCCCACACATATATATCCGTGGGATAATGTTACTGATAACGAAGATAAGGCAAAAATGAAACTTGATGCTGCTTTTGAGTTCTTCATAAAAATAGGGGCAGGGTACTATTGTTTTCATGATGTGGACGTGGTGGGGAACGGATCAGTCCTGGAGATTGAAAAACGTCTTGAAAAAATATTACCTTTAATGAAGAAGATGCAGGAGCAGACAGGTGTAAAACTGCTCTGGGGGACGGCAAATCTTTTCTCTCATCCGCGTTATATGAACGGAGCTGCAACAAATCCTGATTTTGCAGTTTTGCCTCATGTCGCCACTCAGTTAAGGAATGCGATCCATGCTACAATTGAGCTTGGCGGTGAGAATTATGTATTCTGGGGCGGGAGGGAAGGTTATATGAGCCTTCATAATACCGATATGAAGAGGGAATTCGACCACATGGCAATGATGCTGTCACTGGCAAGGGATTATGGAAGGAAAAACGGCTTTAAAGGAACTTTCCTCATAGAACCAAAACCAATGGAACCTACAAAGCACCAGTATGATTACGATTCTTCAACAGTGATCGGTTTCCTGCGTCATTATGGCCTTGACAAGGATTTTAAGCTAAATATTGAAGCAAATCATGCAACCCTGGCGGGACATTCTTTTGTTCACGATCTGCAGGTAGCAGCTGATGCAGGGATGCTTGGAAGTATTGATGCCAACAAGGGAGACTATCAGAACGGATGGGATACCGATGAGTTTCCAACTAACATTTATGAGATCACCGAAGCTGTAATGGTGGTATTGCGCGCAGGAGGTTTTAAGACCGGAGGAATAAATTTTGACGCTCATATCCGGCGGAATTCAACTGATATTGAAGATCTTTTCATTGCCCATATCAGCGGAATGGATACATTCGCAAGATCGCTGCTGATTGCTGATAAGATACTGAAAGATAGCGATTATCTTGAAATGAGAAAGAAAAGGTATGCCTCATTTGACCGTGGGTTGGGAAAGGAGTATGAAAAGGGTAAGCTTACCCTTGAACAGCTAAGAGAGATAGCCATTAAAAACGGTGAACCGAAGACAATAAGCGGCAAGCAGGAGCTCTATGAGCAGCTGATCAATATGTACCTCATGTAAAAGGGTTAAAACGTCAATCATTCTCGTATATAATACAAAAAGGACCGGAAGATCATTCCGGTCTTTTATTTCCGCGAGATTTTATTATGAATATATCTTCAGGATTGTGAAGTGATAATTTCAAATTTCGGTGGATCGGCAATGCTCTTTTTAACCAGGCAAAGCCCTGCAACGTGAATAAGTGAGGCCTTATATTTTTCCGGAAATCCTTCAGGAAGTCTGATATCGAGTACTATTGATCCGGGAACACCCTTTTCCTTATTCCATTCAGTGGTCTGGATAATTTTAATTCCTTCTGCAGGTATACCCCGGTTATCACAGAATGACTTTACATAAATACCTGCACATGTTCCTATTGATGCAAGATAAAGATCAAAGGGAGCAGGTGCCGTGTTTGTTCCGCCATTGTCAAGAGGCTGATCCGTTCTGATTACATGTCCATTATTATGTGCCGTAACGACTTTCCCTCCTTCAAATGTAATTTCCATATATATAAGTTTAATTAATACTCTTTTTTGTATCTGACCTGATTGATTCCGCATTCTGCAACCATCAAAAATAAATCAAAATGCTTTAATTCCTTATCTGTTATTTGTTTGTTTATTTCAAAGCACTTTTTCACGGTGATATTTCTGAATCCCGTTTTCTCCAGCAAAGATGACAACTCTTCAGGATCGAATCCTTTGTGCCCGTTAAAACCATTACCATGAAATGAACCGTCTTCAGGATAGAGGTCTGCTATGGCGAGGAATCCTCCGGGTTGCAACATATCAAAGAATTTATTAATAATACCTGCGGTATCATCAACATGGTGAAGAACCATCTGGTTGAAAATGAGGTCAAATTTATTTCTGTTCCACACTTCCTTTACCAGATCAAATTTTATTGCCTTCAGATTTTCAGAACCGGATGCAATGATTTTTTCATTCATTATTTTAACCATTTCCGTGGAATTGTCCAACATACTTATTTCCCCGAGATGGTCTTTAAGGAGGAAGCTTGTAATTCCGGTTCCGGCCCCGAATTCCATTGCAATCATTGATTTCTTCAACGGTATTCTTTCAATTATTTGTTTAGCAATGGCTTCTGAGCGTTCAATATGCATGAGATTCAGATCCCAGCCGGCTGCTTTTATGTCAAATTCGTTCATTTTTTGAGAATAAAAAACTCTGTGTGCTTCTGTGCATTCTCTGGTTTCCTCAGGGTAACTATTAAATTTAATAACTTACACAGAGAGACACAGAGTAGTCACAGAGAGACGCAGAGTAACTAACAAAGAAAAGTATGATTTTGTTTATTTCTTCAATACAGCATCAAAGACTTTTTCCTTATCAAGTTTTTTCGTGCAGAAGAACCAGTCGTAGCAGGTCATCTCATCCTTGCTTTCCATTCTTGCCTTAGCTGTTCCGCAGGAACCGGCCGTAGGTACAATAACATCATCACCGGGCCTCCAGTCTGCAGGAAGTGCAACATCGAAAGCATCGGCTGTCTGGAGACCGATCAATGCCCTGTATAATTCGTCGAAGTTACGTCCAAGACTTAAGGGATAGTAAATGATGGTGCGGATTATACCCTTTGGATCAATGAAGAA
>DNOQ01000473.1:4697-5188 GCA_003501665.1 Bacteroidales bacterium
GCCGGATGGCTGAAGAGTATTACCCAGCTGCCTTTGTAATCTCCGGGGAAATTAATGTCGCCTTGAGTTGTAACAGCCTTGAATTCAGGTGCTTTTTCGCCAATACGTGGCATCGAATAAGTTTTTTCTTCCATATTTATGATTTTTTAGTTATTAATTGATTTTGATTATAGTTTTAAATTTTGTGTTCATGTTAATAGTTAACATGAGTGGTTTGGAATGAGTTCCCGGTCATCTTCTTTTCAGGAGCATCAGTTCAAGATCCTCTTTAAGAGCTGCCAGGTCTTCCTCATGTTCAACCTCATCGGTTATGATCNNTTCTGATCGAGTATCACCTCAACATAGGGATCTTCCGGAGCATCATAACCGCAATTGGTAATTTTTGACCATTCATCGGGAGAAAGAACCGGAGTGCCCCCGAGCTGAACAATCCTTACAGCAAGTAATTCTGCATGTGTCAGTTCTTCTGTAGCATGAAGCTGCAGTTCACT
>DNOQ01000133.1 GCA_003501665.1 Bacteroidales bacterium
TCACTGATATCCCTCACAGCCGTAAGTTATCATGTCATAAAACTTGCAAGAGTGAATCCCGCCGAAATGATCAGGCATGAATAGATGAATAATGTCACTATTTTTATTCCACTGAAATATTTAAAAAAATGAAAACAATCGGGCTGGTTGGCGGTACAGGATGGATTTCTAGTGCGGAGTACTACAGAATAATAAACGAGGAGACTAATAAAAGATCGGGTGGGCTCACATTTTCCAGGTGCATCCTCTACTCGGTGAATTATGGAGAGATAGATGCCTTCAATATACAGAACAACAGAGAAGGCGTATACCGTCTGATCCTTGATGCAACATTGAAATTGGCCGTTGCAGGTGCCGAATGCATTGTCCTGTGCGCCAACACCCTGCATCAGTTCATTGAAAGACTTGAACAGGAAACGGACATACCTTTCATTCATATCGCTGACGCTGCGGCCAGAGAGATCAGGAAAAGGAACATGAGCAGGGTCGGCCTGCTTGGAACAAAACAGACGATGGAAATGGATTTCTATAAATCCAGACTGACAGAAAGTGATATTGATGTGCTGATACCGGAGCAGAGAGACAGGGATTTCATTCAGAAGACAATTTCAGATGAGTTGCTTAAGGGAGTTTTTTCTGGCGATTCCAGATATCGTTTCGTTGAGATATGCAAAGAGCTTTACAGCAGAGGAGCCGAAGGTATTGTTCTTGGGTGCACCGAAATTCCGCTTCTCATTAAGCCGGAAGACATCAATATTCCCGCTATTAACACACTTATCGTACATGCTATGGCAGCAGTTGATTTTGCACTTAATGAATGAGATGCAGGATCATTACAGCACCTCTCCGAATTAACTTCCGGGCCGATCTGTCTGATCAACTGTTACAATCCGTAGACCTTCATTTTATTATACAAGGTCTGTCGTGTAACGCCTAGTTTCCTGGAAACAATACTGATATTATTGTCATATTTTCTCAGACTCTCTGCTACCATTTTTCTCTCCATCTCCTCCAGTGTCATCTCCTGGCTGGCAATACGCACGGGTGATGTTGAGAAGGCGAAGTCTGATGGTTTAAGGATCGGGTTGTCACTCATGATGACAGCCTTTTCAATGGAGTGCTGCAACTCCCTCACATTGCCGGGCCAATCGTGATTGGCAAGCTTCTCGAGAGCAGGGGTGCTGATCTTCATCTGGCCCTTATTATACCGTTCGGAATGAACCCTGAGAAAATAATTTGCAAGGATGGGTATATCATCAACCCTGTCACGCAAGGGTGGTACCTCTATCATTATCGTGTTGATCCGGTAGAGGAGATCTTCCCTGAACCTTCCCTCACTGACCATCTGAATCAAGTCACAGTTGGTGGCGCATACCAGTCTTATGTCAACAGGGATCTGTCTGTTTGAGCCCACTCTGACAATATACCGGTTCTGCAGAACGCTCAGCAGCTTTGCCTGGCAGGGGAGAGATAGATTTCCTATTTCGTCAAGAAAGAGAGTTCCCTTCTGGGCCAGTTCAAACTTACCCTTACGATCTTCCTTTGCATCAGTAAATGCCCCCTTGACATGTCCGAAAAGTTCACTTTCAAACAGAGTCTCCGTAATTGAACCCATGTCAACACTGACCATCAGTTCACCTGACCTTGCGGAACGATTATGGATTTCCCTGGCGATAAGCTCCTTCCCCGTTCCGTTCTCCCCTGTTATCAGCACATTGGCGTCTGTCCCGGCAACCTTTTTGACAATGTTCATCACGTTGATCATCGTCGGTGAAGCCCCCTGAATAATTTTAATCCTGCCGTTGTTTATCACTTTCTTCAGCTGCCTGTTGTCCTCCTTTAACGAGTAAGCCTCAAGTCTTGATAACCTGAGCTGCAGGGCATTATTGATAGTGGTCAGGAGCCTGTTCCTGTCCGGAGGTTTTAAAATAAAGTCAATCGCTCCTTCTTTTATCGACCTGACAGCCTGTTCGATATCTCCAGAGTCGGTTAGAATAACCACGCTCATATTGCTGTCATAGTCCAGTATCTCCTTCAGCCAGTAGAGGCCTTCGTTGCCATTCCTGACAACAGATTTGTAGTTGGCCTCCAGGAGTACGACGTCCACTTCAGTTTTCCGGAGAATATCATTTATCCTTTGTGGGGAGGTAATTGCAATAACCTGTTCGTATTCTCTTTGCAGAGTCTCTTCAAGCAACTTCAGAAAATCACGGTCCTCATCTACAATCAGAATGGTTCCTGTAATCATAATTAACTCTTTATACAAAAGACGGCATAAAAACCAAAATGTGTCAAATTTATTGACATTTTTCAAGAAATAACATGATCAGGGCATTCAATAGTCATCCATAATATTTACTTAAGATCATGCGCATCAAAAAGATAACCGTATCGTCTTTTACATGGTAACAGAACTCCATGCAAGTTTTTTATACCCTCAATACTCTGCGCGATGAAAACAGAAAACTTAACCCTGATGTGGCGCAAAGCCTCAAGAAACAAAGTCTTTACACTTATCAACATCTTTGGGTTGTCAGTGGGGATAGCGGTATTTATCCTGATTATTCTGTGGGTGCAAAATGAGTTTTCCTATGACAGACACAATGAAAATATTGACAACATCTACCGGATAGAGATAGGGGGTTCTGTTTATATGGTTTCTGCAATTGGTCCTGCATTTAAAAATGAATTCTCCGAAATAGAGAAGTTTGTCAGATTCTCAGGAATGGGACCAGCGCTGTTAACTGCAGATATGAATTCAATATTGGCAGAGAACACCTTCCTGGCCGACTCCACCCTGTTTGATATTTTCACATATGAGTTTCTGTACGGCGATCCCAAAGAGGCACTAGTGACCCCTTTCAGTATAGTCCTTACTGAAACCACCGCCCACACCCTGTTTGGCGACATAAATCCTGTCGGCAAGGCACTAAAGGTTGATAACAATTTCGAAGTTACCGTTACAGGAGTAATAAAGGATGTCAGCCGGACACATATGCCTGTGGATGCCATAGCCTCCTTTGTCACACTGGGAAAAGTGATGCCGCAACCAGACTTTCTGTATTCTTTCGGGACTACACAGTATCCTACATATTTCCTTATTAAAGATGGTGTTGACATCAGCAGGCTGACAGAGAAAATGACCGGGTTAACCGATGAATTTTATATTCAACACGGAGGAAAAGCCGGAGGCCATGAGAATGAACTGGTTCCTTTGAAAGAGATATATTTTCATGAAAATTATTTCCCTTTCCACCTGCACGGCAACCTCAGATTCGTCTATATTTTCCTGATGGTATCCATCCTTACACTGGTAATTGCATGCATTAACTTCATTAATCTTACAATTGCAAAGTCATCAACTGTGGTGCGGGAAGTAGGTGTGAAAAAAGTCTTTGGGGCTTCACGGCAACAATTATTCTCACAATTTCTCTTTGAATCCATAATCCTCTGTTTTATTTCCTCTCTTTTTGCAATTATTCTAATCCAGATTATACTCCCGGAATTTAACCATCTGACAGGAGGCAACCTTTCCCTCAAGAACTATCTCAACGCACCCTATATTTTATCCTATTTTCTGATTGTGGCCCTTATTGGGTTACTTGCCGGGATATATCCTGCCATCAGACTCTCTTCATTCAGTCCTGTTAAGTATTTACGCAAGTTCGGAGACCGTGGAATCTCGAAATCACCATTCAGAACTGCTCTCGTGATCTTCCAGTTCACTGTTTCAATCATCCTGACTCTTTCTGTATTTGTCGTAATCCGGCAAATCAAGTTTATGAAAGACTACAAAACAGGATTTAATACGGAAAATATTATTATTCTGGCGATGGACGGTGACATACAAAATAAAAGAGAAGCGCTTAAAAATGAAATAATGTCAATCCCGGGCATTCATGAGATGGCTTTTACGAGTGCTCCTCCCGGAACTGTCAATAACTATGAGGGTTTCAGTTATCAGGGGGTTAGAAAAGGTTTCCCGGTATTCACTGTTGACCCTTCGTTCCTTCAAATGCTGGAAGTGGGAATCACTGAGGGGAGAAACTTTTCATGGGAAAGACCGAATGACAGATACGGAGTATGCATCCTGAACCGGGAGGCTGTTGAATTATTTGGAATGGAAAATCCGGTAGGCAGCTTTCTTAAACATGAATACTACCTGACAACAATCCCGAAAAATGATATTGAGGTTATCGGAGTAATTGATGATTACCATTATATCTCACCTAAAGATTCGGTGGGCCCGGCTCTCTTTTGCTACGGCGACTGGTTCAATACCGCATGCCTGAAAATTAACCCGTACAATCTGCCGGAGACATTGAAGCAGATAGAGACTGTCTGGAATAAGTTTGCTCCCGGATTTCCTTTCAAATACCAGTATCTCGATGAGTTCTACGGAAGACAATATTCAGGGGAAGCTACTCTTAGTAAAATCCTTGTCTATTTTGCCTTTGTGGCACTCCTGATTGCCTGTCTGGGCCTTCTGGGTCTCACATCATTCCTGGCGCAGGAAAAAACAAGGGAGATTGGCATACGGAAAGTCTATGGCGCAACAAGTAACCTGATAATCAAATTGTTGTCTGTCAATTTCCTGAAATGGGTGGTCGTGGCAATATTCATTGGATCACCTGTAGCCGTCATAATAATGAACAAGTGGCTGATGAATTTTGCCTATCACACCACTGTCTCATGGTGGCTGATCGTTTTAGCTGCCATTATCCTTCTTTCTGTATCTCTCTTTACAATTTTATTCCATATCGTTAGAGTATCAGGTAAAAATCCGGTATTTGCTTTAAAACATGAGTAAGTGTCTGATGTTCCAATAAAGTCAAAAGAACTCCGCTCACAACAGGGCTGACAGAATCCTGTTTTAAATAACCGGCATTTTATTCACTCTTAAGATTATCAGCAGGGTTGACAGATGCAGCTTTGTTGACAATTAACCCGATTGTTACCAGTGTTAATGTCAATACTATCACAAATGGGATAAGGAAGTCCAAGAGAGATATTTCCATCCTGACTTCGAATGTTTTCAGCCATTGACTTACCCAGTAATAACAAACAGGTACTGAAATAATAAATGATACTGCCGTAATCCGGATGAACTCCCTGGAAAACAACATCATAATGCTAACCACATTCGAGCCCACGACCCTTCGGATGCTTATTTCCTTTACTTTCTGAAGCATGAGGAATGATGTCAGCCCGAAAATGCCAAGGCAGGTGATGATAATGGCTAAAAGGGAAAATACTCCAAATACCGTTCCGAGGAGCTTTTCATAGCGGTACTGCTGATCGTAATAATCTTCAAGAAAAAAATAGTCAAAGGGGTTGTCGGGGAAAAACTCACTGAAGGTCTTTTCGGTCACCTCCATCACCCGGGCCTCATTCCCCGGCAGAATTTTCATCACGAAGAAACCCCTCACATCCCGGCCATGGGGCATGAAACGGTATATGGTGGGCTCAAATGCCTCTTTGGGTGATTGCTGGCGGTAATCCTTCACCACCCCCGCTATGGTGTAGATATTGTCCCAGTAGTTGACCTTCTGATCCACCGCCGCCCCGGGTGACTCAAATTCCATCCACCTGACAGCTGTCTCATTGAGCAACAGAGAGGATGAGTCGGAAAACGTCCTGTCAAAATTTCTTCCTGCGATAATCTCTGCCTCAAGGAGAGGTATATAATCATAATCGATGCCAATAATCTGGTAATTCTTGCTCTGGTCCGAACCGACCCTGAAGATTCCCCCTGCATCCCATAGGATCTGCCGGCCCGGCACTTCAGTGCCGACACTGAACCGACTGATAATCTGATCCCTGAGCAGCTCCTCCCTGAATGCCAGGAGACGGCTTCCAAAGGCTTCATCCCTGACACGGGGAGCCCTGACAGCCAGAATATCCGTGATCGTGATCCCCTTGTCCTGATTCCTGAGGAATGTCACCTGCCTAAATACCAGAATCGTGCATGTAATGAGGCTGATAGACATGACAAGCTGAAAGGCGACCAGTATTTTTCTTATCAGGATACCGCTTTTTGAGTGAATATATCTGCCCCGCAGCACTTCGGATGTGGAGAAGGAGGTCTGGACCAAGACCGGATATGTTCCTGAGAGGAGGATACTGCTGAAAAAGAGTAACCCTGCCGTTAACCAGAACCATCCCTGGCCCCAGGGAACATAATCATCCGGGATGCCAGTCAGGTGCGAGAACAATGGCCAAGCCAGGGCGATAAGCAACAGTGACGCAAGCAGAGCCGCTACGTTTATCAGGATTGTTTCAACAAAGAACCGGTTCATAAGCTCTCTCCTTGCAGCCCCCATCGCCTTGCTCAGACCTGTCTCCATTGCCCTGGTCAGTGAGCGTGCCGTTGTTATGTTAATATAGTTCACCCAGGCAATAACCAGGATGAAGAATGCAATGATGCTCAGCAATGTCACTGTTGACCTGTTGCCGTTTGCTTCGAGCTCCTGCATAAATGCAGAGTTGAGGTGAATATCCGTAAGAGGCTGCATCTTTAGGTCGAGGGTAAGCCTGTAGTGCCTGAGCAGCTCACCAAAGTCCCTCTCAACAAGCAGCTTCAGTTGCTCCTCAAACTCCGCCGCAGTTACAGCAGGATTCAGAACCAGATAAGTGTAAAAACCAGTATCACCCCATGACATTTCAATGTCAGCGCCATAGTGGGTAAGAAGGTTTGGCCATGACAACATAATATCGATCCGGAGATGAGTGTTGCCGGGGAAATCCCGAAAAACTCCGGTGACCACAAAACTCATTTCCCTGTCAACATTAATGGTCTTCCCCAGCGGATCGTCATCACCAAAATACTTCCGCGCATATGATTCGGAGATAAAGGCGGTGTTGGCATCAGAGATCCCTGTGGCAGGATCGCCTGCCATCATACTTATATCAAAAACATAAAAAAACTGCGGTTCCACAAAAAACATCCTCTCTTCATAATATTTCCTGTCTCCGAAGATGACAGTGGCCCTGTACCTGAATATCCTGGCTATCTTCTCCACTTCAGGATACATCTCCCTTATTCTTATCGCTGCCGGGGGACAACATGAGGCAAACCTAACTGATTCTCCTACTGCACTTGAACGCTCATAACGCAACCGGTAGATCCGGTCACTGTCGCGGTGAAACCGGTCAAAGCTCCGCTCATACCTTACATAAAGAAAGATCAGGAGAAAGGCTGTTATGCCGGTTGCCAGCCCGACAATGTTGATCAGGGAGAAGAGTTTGTTCTTCAATATTGTCCTGAATCCGATTTTCAAATAATAGAATCTCATAAGCTCACAACATGCTAATGAACATAAAGATAAAGTAAAGTGATAACAGCGGCAACAGGAAGAGCACAGTCAGCAAAGACTTCTGTGCATGATGCAGCAAATTATTCCGTCTGGCGTCTTTAATATGACAGCACCAGTTTTTTGGCAACTGTATTATAAACGCAATAGTCAACATCATGACAGTCAAACTTAAACCCAACGAGGTTGTGCTCAAAGCCGGTGATACCAGCCAGGTAATAGACAAGGCAACAGTAACAGGAAAACTGATAGTCACGAACCAGGGATTGTATTTCAAGACCTTAATTAATGAAACGGAAAAGTTCAATCTTGAGATCCTGTTCGACAACATACTGGAAGTCATCTATTTCAATCAGGGTCTATTTTCTGCCAAAGGATTAAATGTAGTCACAAGGGATGGAAATACTTATAGTTTCCCACTCAGGAAGCGGGATGAGTTTGGTCAGCTTATAAACAGGATGTACTGATCGCGGTATTATCCTACAGAAATAAATCATTCATACTTTAGCGATTGTGCAGGATTAACACTGGCGGCTCTCAGGATACGGTAACTGATTGTCATCATGGCTATTGCCAGTGCGACGGCAAGTCCTGCGATAAACACAGGCAATCCCAGTTCCACCCTGTAATGGAAGCTCTCAAGCCATTTCCCCGCAAAGTAATAAATCAGTGGCCAGGCTATCAGGGCAGAAATTGAAACCAGGATTACTATTTCCCTTGAAATCACTATATAGATACCCGTAACGGAAGATCCCATGGCTTTTCTGACACCTATCTCCTTGGTCCGTTGTTCAACGGTGTAAGAAGTCAGTCCGAACAGACCAAGAGCGGCAATGAACAGGGCAAGTATGGAGAAGATAACCGCCATCCGGGCATTCTGTCTCTCCTGCTTATACATGTTTTCAAAATCATCATCCAGAAAGTAATACTGCAGGGGATTATTGGCTGTAAATTCTTTCCAGAGCTTCTCAATATTTCCAATTGTCTCCGGATAATTATGTGCCATCAGTTTCACGGTCATGTAACCCCAGTTCTGATTATCGCCCTTGAAGCAGAAAATATAAGGCTGGATGGGATTACGCAACGACTCGTGATTGAAGTTATTGACAACCCCTATAATGGACATGTGAAGAAGACGCCCCTCG
>DNOQ01000132.1 GCA_003501665.1 Bacteroidales bacterium
GTCTTTCGCCACATCAGGGTTAAGTGTTCTTTTATCATAGTGCAGAGCATTTATGGTACAAATATTCCGATATTTGAAAACCTCAAACTGGAATGTGTCAAATTAATTGACATTTATTAAGAAAAAAATGATCGGGTTATCCAATAGCCATCCAGATATATACTTAAGATCTTAGGCATCAAAAAGATAAATACATCGTCTTTTATATGGAAATTGAGTTCCAGGTTGAGGTTTTCAAATATCGGAATATTTGTACCATAAATGCTCTGCACTATGATAAAAGAACACTTAACCCTGATGTGGCGAAAGACCAAAAGGAACCCAGGCTTTACACTGATTAACATCTTCGGACTGTCAGTGGGGATAGCAGTTTTTATTCTCATCATTCTCTGGGTGCAGAACGAGTTTTCATATGACAGATACAATAAGAATATTGACAACATCTACCGGGTTGAGATCAGGGGCTCTGTTTATATGGTCTCAGCAATCGGTCCGGCATTCAGGAATGAATTTCCTGAGATTGAGAAATTCGTCAGATTCAAAGGTATGGGGTCAACGCTGCTGACTTATGAGACGAAGTCCATACTGGCAGAGAACACGTTCCTGGCAGACTCAACCCTGTTTGATATTTTTACATATGAATTTCTTTACGGCAATCCCGGAGAGGCGCTTGTGACCCCTTTCAGCATTGTCCTGACTGAAACCACTGCCCGTACTCTGTTTGGCGAAATAAATCCTGTCGGTAAGGCAGTGATGATTGAGAGCAGTTTCGAGGCCACAGTAACAGGTGTGATAAAAGATGTCAGCCGGTCTCATATTCCCGTTGATGCTATTGCCTCCTTTGTAACACTGGGCAAGTTGATGCCGCAGCCTGACTATCTCCATTCGTTCGGTACCAGTCAGTTTCCGACTTACTTCCTGATAAGCGACGGCGTTGACATCGGAAAACTTGCAGAGAGAATGACAAAGTTCACTGACGAACTCTTTGCAAAACACGGAAGATCGGCAGAAGGCAATGAAAATGAGCTGGTCCCTCTCAAAGACATATATTTTCATGAGGCACATTTCCCGGGCCACCTTCATGGAAACCTGAAGTTTGTTTATATTTTCCTTCTCGTATCGATCCTGACCCTGGTAATCGCATGCATCAACTTCATTAATCTTACAATAGCAAAATCCTCAGCTGTGGTGCGGGAGGTCGGTGTGAAAAAAGTTTTTGGAGCTTCACAGAAACAATTATTCACGCAGTTTCTTTTCGAATCAATAATCCTCTGTTTTATTTCGTCTCTCGTTGCAATTATAATAATACGGATCATTCTGCCTGAATTTAACCATCTGACCGGGGGAAATATTACTCTCGACGACTATCTTACCGCCTCACATATTATTTTCTACCTCCTGATTGTGGCACTGATTGGATTTCTGGCAGGCATATACCCTGCAATAAGACTCTCTTCATTCAATCCTGTTCAGTACTTACGCAAGTTCGGAGACCGTGGCATCTCAAAATCACCATTCAGGACTGCTCTCGTGATCTTCCAGTTCACCATTTCAATCATCCTGATTCTTTCTGTATTTGTAGTAATCCGACAAATCAAGTTTATGAAGGAATACAATACAGGATTCAATACGGAAAATATTATTCTTCTGGCGATGGACGGTGACATCTCTAAAAAACAAGAAGCGTTTAAAATTGAGATAATGTCAATCCCGGGCATTCAGGAGATGGCATTTACAAGTGCTCCTCCCGGAACGGTCAACAACTATGAGGGCTTTGCATACCAGGGAGTGAAAGCCAGTTTCCCGGTATTCACTGTTGATCCTGCATTTCTTCCGATGCTTGAAGTAAAAATCACAGAGGGGAGAAACTTTGACTGGGAAAGACCAAACGACAGATTGGGAGTATGCATCCTGAACCGTGAGGCAGTGGATTTATTTGACATGGAAAATCCCGTCGGGAGCTTCCTTAAACATCAATTCTATCTTACCACCATTCCGAAAAATGATATAGAAATTATCGGTGTAATTGATGATTATCATTATGTCTCGCCCAAAGATTCCGTTGGTCCCGCATTATTCTGTTTCGGCAACTGGTATGGTACAGCGTGCATAAAAATTAACTCTGATAATCTGCCAATGGTACTGAAACAGATTGAGACGGTCTGGAACAAATTTGCACAGGGGTACCCATTTACATACCAGTACCTTGATGAATTTTATGGGAGGCAATACCATAGTGAATCCACGCTTAGCAGAATTCTTGTCTATTTTGCCTTTGTGGCAATCCTGATTGCCTGCCTCGGCCTTCTGGGTCTCACATCATTTCTGGCGCAGGAAAAAACCAGGGAAATTGGTATACGCAAAGTCTTCGGAGCAACAAGCACCCTGATAGTCATATTGTTATCAACTAATTTCCTGAGATGGGTGGTTGTGGCGATAATCATTGGATCACCTGTAGCTGTCATAATAATGAACAAGTGGCTGATGAATTTTGCCTATCACACCACTGTTTCATGGTGGCTGATCGTTTTAGCTGCCATTATTCTCCTTTCTGTATCTCTGCTTACAATTTTATTCCATATCATAAGAGTATCAGGAAAAAATCCGGTATATGCTCTGAAATATGAGTAAGTGCCTGATATTCCAAAACCCTGAAAGAACTCTGTTGACAACAGGTTTCCTGGTGTAAGTCATTAAGGTGCTTTTACCTGAAACCTGAAAAAAGAGTTATGCCAGGACGATAAATGACAGGCTTGAGGCCATGATACAGCAGATGTAATTAGCTCCCCGTAATGTGCAGCAAATTTGTCCGTGAGACGTCTTTAATGTGACAGTACCGATTTTTCGGCGGCTGTATTAAAACAAACAAGTCAAGATCATGACAGTCAAACTAAAACCCAACGAGGTCGTACTTAAAGCCGGCGATACCAGCCAGGTGATAGACAAGACCACAGTAGCAGGAAAACTTATAGTCACAAACCAGGGATTGTATTTCAAGACCTTAATGAATGACACGGAGAAGTTCAATCTTGAGATCCTGTTCGATAATATACTGGAAGTCATTTATTTCAGCCAGGGGTTATTTGCTGCCAAAGGATTAAATATAGTTACGCGTGATGGGAATACCTTTAGTTTTCCTCTCCGGAAACGTGATGAGTTTGGTCAGCTTATCAACAGGATGTACTGATCGCGGTATTATCAGCCGGAAATTTATCATTCATACTTAAGCGACTGTGCAGGATTGACCCTGGCGGCCCTGAGAATACGGTAACTGATTGTCATCAGGGCTATTGCAAGTGCGACGGCAAGTCCTGC
>DNOQ01000078.1 GCA_003501665.1 Bacteroidales bacterium
ATATGGCATCTGATAAATATCTGGCCCTGAGTGGATTTAAACTAAAGGTATTTCAGTCATTCACCCGCACAGGCAACCGGAACATTGCGAATTTGAGGTTAAATCAATAACAGATCACATTTTACCTTCGTTGGAACCGGAAATTAAAAGAATATTTTCCCGGTTCAGGATTCTTCAAGATAAATTTCCGTCTGGCAGTCCAGACATTTCCATCTTGGATGTGGTCCATCAGCGTCTTTAATCCGGCCTGCCGGAACAACCCGCCCGGCTTTCAGGTCGGCAAACAGTTCTGAAGATCTGCCTGGTTCTCCATAAAGCAACTCAGCAATCAGGACTGATTTGCACCTGGGGCATTGTTTCGGTTTATCTGAGGAAAAACACCGTTCAGGTCTGAATGGTGTTCTGACTATAGGATGTGTGAATTTATCCCGGACGGCATAATCAAAACTTTTCATATCTCATGCTATTGTAGCGTAAAGATATAAAAAATCTGAAGTCAAAATAATTTTNNTGATTAATTTCGTTGTGAACCGGTGAAAAATCAATCCACGCTCATCATAGACCTTTATCATTCTTGTCCCTGTCGATTTATCAATCTCAACCTTGTGTTTTCCAATTTCCGTTGAGGTTGATGAATTATCAGCACCAAACTTCTCAAGTTCTGTAAGAAATTTAAAGACATTCTGAGGTGTGTCATAACACAGAGTAAAATAATTTGTCAATTTGGGTAACCTGTCATCTTTTGCATCAAAAGTGACATAAGCAGATACAAGAGAATCATTATCAAATGTCCCCAGGCAAGTCACCAGGCAATTCTGGCCGTTGAATATTTCTTCTGTCTTTGTGGTTTGCGCAGCGATTGTCAGGGGCATTAAAAATAAGAAAATGAATAACTTCTTCATAGCACTTATTCCTAATTATATTTAGAATCCGATTTACAGTATCAAATTTACAAAAGACAATAATATGAGTCAAGTAAAAANNATTAAAAAGATAAGTTCAGTCGGACATAGATATTTCGGCCGGGCTCCACACTGATGCTTCCCCTGTTGGTTGAAAGATGGCTGGTATAACTATTATCCATGATATTATCAATACCTGCAAAGATCTGTAATCCTGTTCTGCCCAACGCTATTTTATCTGACCCAAGGGCCATATCCAGACGGATATATCCATCTGTCTCCTTTTCACCTTCAGCAATTTTCGACTGCTTTGCCACTCCGGTAACAGTAAATTCGGCGGAACCGATCCTTCGATATGAATAACGGATTCCCAGCCTTCCTTTCAGTGGTGGAATAAGGGGAAGGTTTTTGCCGGTATCGGGATCTTTCCCGCGTACATAAGATCCAGTGCTGGAGAGGACAAAATTATTATAGAAATTATATTCAAATTTATAGTCGAATCCATACAGCAAAGCCCTGCTGACATTTGAATTTATTAATGCCGGCAGAGTATCGGATTTATAATCTGATGTTCCTGTAAAAGCTTTATAAATGAATTCACCCGGTGTTTCAACTATCATATTTTTCAAGCTGTTAACAAAAACCCCTGCCTGGAAATTTAAATTACGGTTCCATTTTCTTACTCCAAGGTCGATTGAAAAACCGCTTTCGGGATCAAGTGAAGGATCACCCAGGCGGACAAAATTACCCAGATCAATATATTTAAACCGTTCTTCAAGAGACGGAGCCCTGAAAGAGCGGGCGAGGTTTAAAGTGAGATCGGTATTTCCTGTCAGATTGTATAGTAATCCTGCATTGGCGCTCCAGGATATGCTGCTTTCAGATCCTTCCTCAAAGGTAAGTCTGCGATCGGGAAAATTATTCTCCACATCGTTTATGATAAGATAGTCGACATCATAGTTATCTTTATTCTTTATCGACACACCGTCCAGCCTGCCCCCGGTGATCAGTGTCAGCTTATCACCCGCTAATTTAGTCTCATTCTCCACAAAGAGACCAGCGCTGCTGAACGACGACTCCGGCGTCGGAGTTTCTCCCCGTATTATATTGTTTGTTTTTATTACATCACCCACAGGATTAAGAACCTCAACAGTAATATATTTGATCCTTTCAGTGGTCAGTTTACGGCTCCATACATCAACCCCGGCAATGAGAGTATTGCGTGCGGAAAGATTCCAGGTACTTTGAACCTGGCCGCCGTTTGTGAGATGTTTACCTGTAGGCGTAAATAGTTCCGGAGTTGTACGTTGTAAATTACCGTTAGGCAGTCTGGCTTCTGTGAATGTATTGGGTATCATTGAAACAAACCGGTCGATATACTGGGTAAAATATCCGAATTTAAGGGAACTCAGAGTATTACTTAAGTTACTGATCTCATAACTGGCAGAAAATAAGTCTCTTCCAATGCCCGTATAGGTTGCTTCAGCAGGTCCGGGGAAAGCTTCACCTCCGGGAATACCCACATCGTTTGCCTGGTAACGTTGAAACTGGATTTTTAAAAGATGATCATTAAAAGGTTTCACTCCGAGTTTGGCCGTTATATTATTGTATGTATACTGACTGTTTGGCATAATACCTTCAGGAGTACGTACATCATCGGCATCACTCAGTGTACCGCTTAGCCTCAGATACCATTTCCCCGAACCGGTATTTATATCTGCATGTCCCGAAAAAAGCTTGTTGGCTGATGCAAAACCAGTGGCTACATTTCCCGACAGATAAGGTTTATCTGCAAACTGCGCGTCTTTTGTTATAATATTGATGATACCTCCCATGGCTCCTGAACCGTATAATGATGACTGTGCACCTTTAATTACTTCCACTCTTTCAACATCATACATATCTACCATACTCATTGATGCGGTAAGATCATTGGCCGTCTCCACCCTGTTACCGTCAACCAGCGTCACAAGTCTGTTTTCACTTAATCCTCTGATATTTATATTTGTAGCCCATACCCCGTCGCCTCCCATTGAAATACCGGATTCTTTAT
>DNOQ01000570.1 GCA_003501665.1 Bacteroidales bacterium
CTCGGTATAGATCTTGGCGGCACAAAGCTTGCAACCGCCGTTTTTTCAGGAGAAGGTGAGTTAATAAAAAAAAGTTCTTCCGTACTCGGTAAACGCAAAGGGCCGGAGGTTGGTCGGCTTATAAGCGGAAAGATATCAGAGATTCTGGATGCCTCCGGATCTGAAGGATACAATATTGTCTCGATAGGAATTTCAGTGCCGGGAATCAGTCATACGGCAACAGGTAAAGTTTGGGCGCCCAATATACCGGGCTGGGAAGATTATCCTTTGCTTTCTGAGGCGGGGTCAGTGAGCGGAAACATACCAGTAATTATTGAAAGCGACAGAACATGTTATATCATGGGTGAAGTTTGGCAGGGTAATGCCAGGGGTTGCCGGGATGCAATTTTCCTCTCTGTCGGAACAGGCATAGGAGCAGGTATTCTTGTTAATGGCGAGATCCTGAGGGGAAGTCATGATATAGCAGGTTCAATCGGCTGGATGGCTCTTGACAGACCTTTTAAAGAAAAATATATAAGCTGTGGCTGCTTTGAGTATTATGCTTCTGGGAAAGGGATTGCCAGGATTGCCAGGGAGATGTTATCGGAGAGTAATGATTATACCGGTTATTTTAAAAATAAGCCGGCAGAAGAGATAAATTCACACGACGTTTTCAATGCATTTGAAAAGGGCGATCCTCTGGCAGTGAAGGTTATCCGGCAGGGAGTTGAATTCTGGGGCATGGCTGTGGCAAATCTTATAAGCCTCTTTAATCCCGAGAAAATAATATTCGGGGGTGGTGTTTTTGGTCCTGCTGTCTCCCTGATTCCGGAAATAATGAAGGAAGCGTCAAAATGGTCCCAGCCCGTAAGTATCAACCAGGTAAGTATAGTTGAATCAGCGCTCGGAGGCGACGCGGGAGTTACCGGTGCAGGTTATATGGCATTAAGAAATTATCAGAAATAATATTTTACCGATGATTGATAAATACAATAAAAAACTGATATTCCGGGTATGTTGTGCGGGCATTCTGATGTTCGGTATTGCAGTGTTGATACTAGGGTCGGTAGCCACGGATCTGAGATCAAAACTTGATCTTGATGAGATACAAGCGGGAACACTGTTCTCAATTCTACCAGTCGGGATGCTGACAGGATCGCTTCTTTTCGGCCCGGTGGCAGATAAATATGGTTACCGGATACTTCTGTCAGTCTCATGTATTTTTCTGTTTGCAGGGTTTGAGGGAATTGCATATGTGCGGGACGCAGATATTCTTAAGCTGTTCATTTTCCTGATTGGGCTTGGTGGAGGAGCCGTTAATGGAGCTACGAGTGCCCTTGTTGCAGATATAAGCGATACCGATAAAGGAGCCAGTCTTAGTCTCCTCGGGGCATTTTTTGGTTTAGGGGCTCTGGGAATACCGCTTATACTCGGGATCCTGCGCAATGTTTACAGTTTTGAGGCCATTGTTGCCGGTGTGGGGACACTTGCCCTTGTAACTGGGATCTGCTTCCTTGTTATCAGTTATCCGCCTCCCAAGCAGAAACATGGATTCCCTGTGAAGATTATCCCGGTTCTGGTAAGCGATAAAGTATTATTAATGATCGCATTCTTCCTGTTCTTTCAGAGCAGCTTTGAGGGAATCATAAACAACTGGACAACAACATGGCTTAAAGATCATCTTTCAGTTCAACCGGGTAAAGCACTCTTTGCCCTTTCGGCATTTGTTGCCGGAATGACGGTAATGAGGCTTTTGCTGGGAAGTCTCTTGCGACCTGTTTCGTTTAAAACTATAATGAAAATATCCTTTATCCTGATATTTATCAGTCTGGTATTGTTAAGGTTAGCAGGATCGTTATCTGCCGCTGTTCCGGGATTGGTGCTTCTCGGGGCCGGTCTGGCCGCCGGTTTCCCTATGATGCTCGGGATTGCAGGAGAACGGTTTAAAGAACTCTCGGGAACAGCTTTCAGCTTCGTAATGTCGGTTGCCCTGACAGGAAACATACTCATTAACTACCTTATGGGAGTGATAGCAGACAGATTCGGAATAGCCAGTCTGATAACAGTTGCTTTTATAGAGTTGATGATGCAGATCCTGATATTCATCTTAATTATCGGAAGTCTTAAGAAAAACAATAGTTAATTACATTAAAAATCAGACATTTATGTTAGCAAAACAATGGCTGGAAAATGCCAGGGGAATAATGACTCGAATTGAAGAGACCCAGATGGATAATATCCGGAGGGCAGCAGAAATGATGGCAGATACAATTGAATGTGACAGGTGGGTACATACGTTCGGATGCGGACATGCCACCCTGCCAATCGAAGAGATGTATCCCCGTATCGGGGGATTTGTCGGATTTCATCCGATGATTGAACTGCCACTCACTTTCTTTACCAGGATAACAGGCGAAATGGGAGTCCGTCAGTTCGTATTTCTGGAACGTGTTGAGGGATATGGCATTGAAATTATGAAAGGATATGATTTTGACAAACGTGATGTAATGTGGCTTTTTTCTCACTCCGGTATAAATAACGTCAATATAGATGTAGCTCTGGAAGCAAGGGAAAAGGGAATGAAGGTGATAGTATTCGGATCTGCTTCAGCAGCAGCCGGCAGAAAGTCGAGACATTCCTGCGGAAAAACGATATTTGACCTTGCAGATGTTGTTGTTGATACCTGTGCTCCTCTTGAGGATGCATCAGTCCCTTTGAAAAACCATCCTGATAAGATCGGACCGGTTTCAACAATGGCATTCATAACCTGTGTATGGATGACTATCACAACTGTAGCGGAGATACTTGCCGGCAGAGGAGTTAAATTGTATATACATCCCTCTCATAATGTACCCGGAAATGAGGGTGCCCGTGAACGGCTCGATGAAGCACTTGACGAATATAAGCGGAGAATCGCCGGAGTCTGATAACCGGCAACCAGCACCCGGCAACTTTATTCAATTAAAATTCAGGGTATCTTTTTTAACAAATCCATTCCGAATCCCGGCTTTGAAGAGGGTATCAGCTTCCCTTTCCGTAATTTGTAATCTGTCAGATCAACATCATCGGAAGTACAGGTAACTCCTTCAATTGTTGCAGTAGTACCGAAAGCTCCGGCAAGATGTGAGATATAATTGGTTTTTATTGCAGAACCCCATGCATGAGGCGAAGCGAGGATCCCCATCTGCCGGATTTCCTTAATGAAGCTGATCCACCTGGTAAAACCCAAACTGGCAATATCCTGCAGGAATACGGTAATTATCTTCTGCATACCGAGCTGCCTGAGAACCTTTTCATCAGGTTTTGCTTCCCCATCAGCCAGGAGAGGAGAGAGGTTATGAATCCTGAGCCATGAATGAAGCTTTGCATAATCCTCAATGGTTTCATGAAAGGGTTCTTCAATCCAGAATAGCCTGATCCCCTCAATTCCTTCCATGTATTTTATGAATTCATCAACCGTGAATCCGTTGTTCCCGTCAACCAGGATATCGCAGTCGGGGAAATTTCTGTCGACAAGCCTGGTTATTTCTATATCCCTCTGAAGTCCCTTTTCTTTTTCCATCCATTTATTTCCCCGGCCAATCTTAAGTTTGAACTGGCGGTAACCATAATTATAATCCCAGCGGCACTCTTCAAGTATCTTATCCGGACCGGCAGGATTATCAGCCGGCTCAAGATCGTCGAAATAGATCATACCGCTGTAGCAGGGGAAAGTTAATGGACGTCTTTTTCCGAGAAGCCTGTAGACCGGCTTTTCAAGTATGCTGCCTGCAAGATCATACAGCGAAAAGTCGAATCCTTCAATATCGGGAGAAGTAATTCCGGTGGCAGGATAAATGAGTTCAGCCACACTTTTTCCTCTGATCAGTTCAAATTTTTCATTCAGAGCTTTTTCTGTACCCCTGTTTAAGCCCCATCCGGTTGCACCCTGGGCGGTAAAAAGGATGTGGACTCCCGATACAGGGCCGTAACCATGAATATCGAGCTGTGAATTTTTACCGACCTGACGGGGATAATTCAGCCTGACCGTGGTAAATCTGATATCGGTGATCTTATGATAATCAAGATCATCTGATCCACGTATCTCCCTCAGATTAACGTTATAGGGTTTAATAAATCCGGTGGCAATTCCCGCCCCTGCATATTTTAAAAACTCCCTTCTTTCCATAAATGATTTGACAAGAGTGTATAAAGTAATTCAAACCAGTAACAAGCAACAAGCAACCAGTAACTTAATGTAATTTAATATCAGAAATACTTCTTGAATTTATCTCCCACCTTAAAATAAGTATATCTTCCGGCATCTTCTCCTTCCATATGCACAGCATCACCGGCTGTTTTATAAGTACTGTGTTCTCCTGCTATCTGCGAGAAATATACGGCATATTTATTCCCGCCCTCATCTTTCATAAGGACGAGTGCCAGATTTTCATGGATATCGGACTTAAGTGAGGCGCCACACAAGGGACAGAAAAATTCAAGAAATTCTCCCTGCTTGAAATTGAACGAAGGATGTTTCAGACTGGTATAATTGCCAATTTGCGGGCTTAAAAGCAGAATGGCACTCTTCCTATCACTATTCCTGACCTTAAAGATAATATGATCCCCGACCCTCAGATGATCTTTGCATTTCGGACATAAAAAATCATTCATTGTACCTCCTTTTTTATCATGATTCATGTTTACTTTATAAAGATAAGAAATTAGTCGCAAAGTAATATAAGAGTTTTATTTGCCTTTGGCAGGAGGCAGGCAATACAGGTATTCCTGCAAAAATGATAAAGGAGGATTGCTGTTTTTACAAAGAGCGGTAGAATAATTTCCTTGCTTCGATCTTCATTCCGGGATTATGTCCCTGTATTGCAAAATGTCCGGATTTGTATTCATCATCATCGTAAGTCATTACCAGCTTGTTATTTATCCAGAACTGTATGTGAGTCCCTTCAACTTTGATACGGTAGTTGAACCATTCCCCGTCTTTTGTCATAAGAGGAGTGGTTGGTTTACCGGTGGGCTTTCCCGGTTTCCATAACCAGCCTGTATAAGCATCCTGGCTATTACATATCTGGGCTTCATAACCCCGTGGAAACCCATCCGGGTTATCAGCTGGCGGATTGGCCCTGAAATAAAATCCGCTGTTGGCATTTTCACCTGAAATGCGAAATTGTCCCTTAGCTTCAAAATCGGTACAGGTAACATCGGTATAAATATGTCCCATACCTCCGTCACCAGTCAGAACACCATCCTGTACCGTCCAGACTGCCTTGCCGCGGACAAACCATCCGGCAAGATCCTTCCCGTTAAAAAGTGAAATCCATTTGGGTTTTGCAAGAGCCGTTGCCGACACACTTAAAAATGCGATTACTGCAAGCAATCTGATTGTGTTTTTCATAGTTTAATGTTTTAGTTAATTCTTAATATATGACATTCAGTTAGTGGCATTAAGGACTGAAACCCACCTGTACCACAGATCCATTCCATCACCCGTTTTTGCCGAGACAGTAATAAATTCAAGCAGGGGACTTATATTTTTTGCATTTCTGATGAATTCTTCAGTTTGAAAATCCACGTACGGAAGCAGGTCACTCTTGTTAATAAGACACAGATGAGATGTCTCAAACATATTTGGATATTTGAGAGGTTTATCAGAGCCTTCCGTAACACTTATGATAAGAATACGCCTGAATTCCCCGAGGTCATATCTTGAAGGGCATACAAGGTTACCTACATTTTCAATGAACAGGATAGAATTTGTCTCCGGATTCAGCTTTTTTACTGCCGAATCAATCATTTGTGCATCAAGATGACAACCGGCACCTGTATTGATCTGAATTGCCGGAGCCCCCGCTTTTTCAATCCGGTCGGCATCGAGATTTGTCTGCTGGTCACCTTCAATTACATATAATTTACATGATGAAGATAGATTATTTATTGTCTTTTCAAGAATGGTTGTTTTTCCTGATCCCGGAGAGCTTACCATATTCAGACATAATACCTTCCTTCCTTCAAAGAACCTGCGGTTCATGGCGGCAGTCATGTTATTACGGGCAAGAACATCAACTTTCAGATTAATGACCTGTTTCCCGGAATGCTTATGTGAAAGTCCCTCACCGGCCTTATCAGGATAATGGTGAGTGTGAGGACCATAATCATCATGGTCATGAGTGTATGCATGATTATGATCATGGTTATTATCGTTCTGAGGATAATCCGGATTATTGCTTCCGGTATTTCCGCATCCGCATGTTTCGCACATAGTTAATGATTTATGAGTTTAAGTATTTATCCTTCTCCGTTATCTTTCTCAACAACAATAGATACCACCCTGAATTCATGTCCACTCCTTATTTGTGAAGGAAATGAATTGCACATCGGGCAGGTATCAAGTCTGTTATCCATTTCAAATTCTTTATCACAACCGGAGCAGTATCCTTTGCCCTTCATTATTACAATATTCAACGAAGCTCCGGCGAGCAATGTTCCCTCTGCCATTACTTCAACAGCCGATCTGAAAGCATCAATTTCAACACCACTGAAACAGCCGGTTTCAATAGTGATCTCACTTATCAGACCTGCATTATTTTTTGCGGCCTCGTGTTGGGTAATTCTTATAACTTCTTCAGCTAATGATAATTCGTGCAAATTGATATTGTTTATGTACTTATTTTAATTGCTTCACTGATGTACTGTTCAAGTGTGCAGATCTGCTTTTTCTCCATATTCAAAACCCTGTTCAAGTTCAACTATCCTTAAAGGTTCTTTTTCCCACCATTTATCCTGATTTCCGTCATAAAGAATTAAGGAACCCGGAATTAATGTCAGTCCTGCTGCCGCCGCCCCGGTCGTTCCGGGAAATCTCCTGCGGTTAATTCTTTGTGAAAGATATTTCATGGTCAGAACAGGTAAATTTCAATAATTAATATCTATTGCATGTTAAAATTACCAGATTTTTGGCTTGTTTTTATATATTTACAACAATACTTCAGCAAAATACTGATTTATCAGGTCTGCTGAAAAAGAAATATCAGACATAGTGAAAATAAAACGTCGGAAATTTATAGCAACAACGGCAACCATTATAGGAGGACTACCTTTGTCAGGAATTGTATTACCGGAGAATGATTTCAGTCCGGTACGATTCGGGATATTAACCGATTCTCATTATGCCGACAGAGAAAATGTGGGAACCAGATACTACAAAGAATCAGTGAATAAATTATCGGAATGTGTTGATCTGATGAATGAACAGAATGTCGATTTTCTTATTGAGCTGGGTGATTTCAAGGACCAGGGTAATCCTCCGGATGAAAAAGAGACCCTGAGATTTCTTGATATAATCGAAAAAGAGTTCTGCCGGTTTAACGGACCTCATTACCACGTTTTAGGGAACCATGACCATGATTCAATTTCGAAGAAACAATTTCTCAGCGGGATATCAAATACAGGATTTGCCGAGGCTTCAGGATATTATTCATTTGATGCCGGCTCAGTACATTTTGTTGTGCTTGATGCCAATTACAGTTCTTCGGGAATACCTTATAACAATGGTAATTTCGACTGGACAGATGCACATGTTCCTTTCAGACAGTTAAGCTGGCTGAAAAAGGATCTTTCAAAAAAAAGGAAACCGGCTGTTGTATTTATACATCACAGACTTGATGTCGCAAGCGATAACAGTGTTTATGGTCCGGGGAATGCCGGTGTTATAAGAAAGATCCTTGAAGATTCAGGTAATGTGATAGTTGTTTTTCAGGGTCATGAGCATGAAGGAGCACTGAATCGTATAAACAATATAACATATTATACCCTTAAAGGGATGGTCGAGGGTTCGGGTGCAGAAAACAACAGTTATATAATCGCTGAAATAGGCCGTGATCTAAAGATAAGGATCAGTGGTTACCGTAATGCAGTGTCGGGTGAATTCAATTAATCTTTAACACATCTTACCGAGAGACCGCTTTTTTTATTGCTTGAGGTTCTTTCGACACTGTTGTAACCGTAATTCATATTACGGCAATAAGCATCTGATGACGAAAATTCGGAGGAGGTCCACCAGTATCCATAGCGTTTTATACCGTTGAACGATCCTGCATAATTTCTGTAACCAGCCGGGATTGCAGTAAACCCCGTTTCATTAGTTACTGAAGGACTCGCGGAATACCAGTGCAGAGAGCCGGGTTCCTTCAGCTTTCCTCCGGCATTTTCATTGCCACCGAGGTAGGTCATAAGAGTTTCCCATTCATTGTCTGAGGGTATATGCCATCCGTCGGGACAAACCTTTTTGCCGCCATTGGCTGTACTGTTTATAACATGCCAGTTATATAATCCCCCATAGGAAATAGAGTCATAGTTGTACCAGCAATAGCCCGGTGTGGTGAGCGATTGCCAGGCTGAAGCTTCTCTTATAAAGGAAACAGGAGTGCCGTCATTAAATGATACTGCATTCAGGTTTTCAGCCATCCAGGTCTGGGTACCTATCTGAATAGTCCTGTATTTATTACCATCAATATCGGTAACCGATCCGTAAGTAACGTCAGGGTTGAACAGGATCACATTTTTGATGGTATCGGAGGTGGTGAATGTCATGTCATTCCCATAAATGGTAGCAGATGAGGTTACTGCTTTGACCCTGTAATTGTATGTCTTTCCCGGGATCAGTCCGGATATCACGGCACTTACGCTTTTACTCGTATTGTCTGTCAGCGTATCAGGCTCGGCACTAACGGTAAAACCATAAGAAGAAGAAAGGCCATATTCAAAATAGATCAGTGTTTTATTATTATTTGCATTTACTGTTCCTGCAAGTCTGGCCCATTTCTGACCGAAAAGTGCTACTGCATTGGTTGTTGCTTCCGGCTCTTTGGGTTCAGTTACGGTGGGGTCATCGTCTTTTTTGCAGCAGGTGAGTAATGCGGTTAAGCTTAAAAACAAAGTGATAAACCAGAGTTTCATATTTAACATCAATATTTTGAGTTGTTTAATCGGATTATTTTCATGTCTGTTTCATTTCAGTACCTGATTATAACGATGAAATACCCTGCCGGATTTTATAAACTTAACTGTTTTAATTATTATTTTCCCTGTTCTTAATCCTTTTTCTGTCATTTTCACTCAGCCGGATCTTCCGCAAACGCATTGATTTTGGTGTAATCTCGATTAATTCATCCGAAGCAATATATTCCATCGCCTCTTCAAGGGAGAATTTGACTGCGGGAGGGAGCAGGATCTTATCATCCGAACCTGATGCCCTCATATTTGTAAGCTTTTTGGTTTTTGTGACATTAACTGTGATATCACTCTGACGTGTAGTCTCTCCCACAACCTGTCCCATATAAACCTCCTCACCGGTTTGAACGAAAAATCTGCCCCGGTCATCCAGTTTATCTATGGCATAACCTGCGGCCACACCGGTCTCCATGGCTATAAGTGAGCCGTTACGTTTATTTGTTATTTCACCTTTCCATGGTTCAAAACATTCAAATCGGTGTGACATAACAGCTTCTCCTTCGGTTGCGGTAAGGATCTGGTTTCTGAGCCCTATGATTCCCCGTGCAGGGATCTTGAAATCGAGACGTGACCTGTTCTCCTTTATCTCAATATTAAGTATTTCTCCCCTTCGTTGTGTTACATGATCTATTACTTTTCCCGCGAAATCCTCCGGAACCTGTATTGTAAGATTTTCAATCGGTTCATTCAACTTACCGTCAATATCTTTTGTCAGCACCTTTGGCTGTCCCACCTGCATTTCGAAACCTTCACGCCTCATTGTTTCTATAAGTATTGAAAGGTGAAGTATTCCTCTTCCATAGACGACAAACGCATCTGACGAGTTGGTTTCTCCAACACGCAGCGCAAGATTCTTTTCCGTCTCCCTGAACAGTCGTTCACGGAGCTGCCGGGAAGTGACCAGTGTCCCTTCACGGCCGAAAAAAGGGGAATTGTTTGTCATGAATAACATACTCATGGTAGGTTCATCCACTGCCATATAAGGCAACCCTTCAGGTTCAGGACCATCGGCAATGGTGTCGCCGATATCAAAATCCTCCATCCCGAATACTGCACAAATCTCTCCTGATCTCACCGGTTTTTTTGTTTTCTCCTTCCCAAGACCTTCGAACAGGTAGACTTCCTTCACTGTATTTTTTAATGTTCTGCCGTCGCGTTTGATAAGTGAAACCTGGCTTCCCGGTATCAGAACACCCCTGCTGATCCTGCCAACCGCTATACGCCCCTGGTATGATGAATAGTCAAGTGATGAGATCCTCATCTGAAGGGAACCTTCGGCCATCTTTGCCGGCGGTATGTATTTTATTATTGTGTCAAGGAGAAAACTTACATCAGTTGTCGGTTCTGACCAGTCAGGCCCCATCCATCCCTGCTTTGAAGAACCGAAGACAGTGGGAAAGTCAAGCTGGTCCTCAGTTGCATCGAGACTGTACATAAGATCGAAAACATGTTCAAGGGTTTCATCTGGCTTGCAGTTTGGCTTATCCACTTTATTGATAACAACAACAGGCTTCAATTCCAATTGGAGTGCCTTCTGCAGTACAAACCGCGTCTGAGGCATTGGACCTTCAAATGCATCTACAATCAGGAGTACCCCGTCGGCCATATTCAGCACTCTTTCCACCTCTCCCCCGAAATCCGAGTGACCGGGTGTGTCGATAATATTTATCTTAACGTTCTTGTATCGTACAGATACATTTTTCGACAATATTGTAATACCTCTTTCCCTTTCAAGGTCGTTACTGTCGAGAATTAGTTCACCCATTACCTGATTATCGCGAAAAAGCTTAACCTGGTATAATATCCTGTCAACAAGGGTTGTTTTGCCATGATCGACATGGGCGATCACTGCTATGTTCCTGATTTCTTCTATAGTATTCCGATTTTGGCCTGCAAATGTATAAAAAAATCAGTCAGTTCAGGTACATAACGATTTTTTTAAATGGAGCAGGAAGGGTATTCCATGGTAATTCGGACAGGACCATCAGGATCAGTATGTCAGGTCCGAAATATGCTGATGCCAGAACAATGGCCATCCCGTTGTTCATATATGCCGATGTTACTGCGTAGGCAATCTTATTCTCTTTATTCTGCCTGAATCCCATCAGGTAACCTGTTGCATGAAGCAGGGCGAA
>DNOQ01000332.1:0-4524 GCA_003501665.1 Bacteroidales bacterium
CTCATAGTCTATGGCCTTGGTAATTTCTTTATTCCCTGGAAAACCTATATTGGCGGGACAATAAAGTTTCCCGATCTGGCCAAACTTGAGATGGCACTTGAATGGAATCCTGATACAGGTTTGGCTATGGCACATTTTTTTAGGTATGAAAATGAGAATGACCTACATAAACTTGATTTGGTTAGCAGCGAGCCATTTGATGAAAGCCCTATGCTGAAACAACATAGCCCTTATCAGGGGTTCGGCGAAAAGGAATATCTTGTTTTTTTCAGAAAGAACAGGAGGAAAAAAAATTTAGTGCCTGTCTTTGACAAGTATAACAATCATATTCGCACAAATATGAAGAGTGTTTTTACGATATATCGTATAAAATTTGCACGACTGCTGGCGAAACACAATCTTCGGGACTGGAATAACTGATGGTTACTTTTTATGAAAGGAAAGATTTTAACCGCTGCGTTATATAAAACCTTCAATATCCTGAACAAGGGAAGGCTTACTTATTTCTACAATGAAGCAAAAACCTCAAATGAGAACGGAGTTTCAAACAGGCATTTACTAACCGATTATTTATCACAATGGGGCTTTGACACAGAACTGGAAAGAAATCCTGCAATGGATAAAACCATAATCAAGGAGTGGATTAATAAGACCGAGCACAGAAAAGTACATTCGTGGGCATATACAGGTGGATCATACGGAGAACCTCTGCGTGTTCCTTATTCAAAAACAAGAGGTTTGATAAGGACTGCATCGTTGGTCTATTTCAATCAGCTTGGGGGCTACACAATCGGTGATCCATATGCACTGATCAGGGCAAAAGATAAGTTGGCGGTACTAAAATTCCTCAGGAATGAAATGATAATTGTACCGTATGACACATCTTCTTTCAAGATTGAGGAGATGGTTTTGGAATTGATTCGGAGAAATGTAATCCTGCTGATGGGTTACCCATCGGTAATATATGAAATGGCTTTGTTTTTGAAAGACAATCCTTCTATCATGCAAAGGCTCAAGGTTAACCATATTATTTCTGTTTCTGAACCATTGGAGTCATATAAACAGAAGGTCATCCGGGAGACTTTTAATTGTCCTTTTGTTGACAGGTATAGCAATGAGGAGGTTGGCATTATTGCTCAGCAAAGGTATGCCGGAGAGGAGTACTATGTTAACCAGTACGGCATTTTCGTGGAAGTTGTTGATCCCAATACTCTTCTGCCTGTACCCGAAGGCTTACAGGGCAAAGTATTGGTAACTGATATTAACAACGATCTCATTCCAATGATCCGATATGACACCGGAGACCTGGCCACAGTTAACAGTTACATAGAGAATCGACTTGTTTCGATAAGCAGCATCACAGGCAGAGTAACAGAGCAAATCACCAATCCCGAAGGAAAACCTGTTTCGCCACTGACTATAGGGCCATTTATTTATAAACCCTTGTCAAAGGAGAATAAGCTGGTTCCTTACCAGTTTGTACAAAAAGGGCCGGCAAAATATGAGCTGAGATTGAAGACTAATCAGGGGGAAATCTCCGATTCACTTTCAAGTATAATTATGACAGGTCTGGCCGGGTTGTTTGGACCAGATGCTGATGTGTCAATTATTTTGGTGAAAGACATTGCGTGCCAGCCTTCAGGTAAACGTCCGGTCTTTAAAAACGAGACGCAAGATGCCACACCGTAAAGTCCAACTGAATAATCTGGGTCTTGGTGAAACCGATGGTAAATTAGTGTATGATCCGGCTGTTGTTGTATATCAAACATAACCTGCCTTTTCTATGGCGTTTTGCCGAAAAGATCAATGGAACCCTTTTCAGACTGCTCTACAAAAATCGGTTTGACAAAATAATACCGGGAATAGTTGGAGCATCATCCTTCACTTTCTATACTGTCAGACAACTGTGTTTACATGACTTAAAGTCATTGGAAGCCTTCCTGGGCAGGCAGCCGGGTGAGCGTGTTACATATTTCAACCCTCATGGGTTTGACTACAGGTCACTCTTAGCGGTTTACAATAACCCGGGATTTTTTATGTTCGGAGTTTATAAAGAGTATGAAATGGCTGGCTATTTTTTTCTGCGCTGTTTCTGGAACAGGAAATGTTTTGTGGGCAGGCTTATTGATCAGCAGTATGAAGGCAGGGGTATTGGGAAAGAGATGAACCGGGTTATGTATAATACTGGCTGGAGAGCCGGATTCCGCGTGCTTTCGACTATTTCCAGAAATAATAGTCTCGTTATGAGATCTCATGCCAGTAATCCGTGTATTGTAGTTCTGAAAGAGTTGAAAAACAATTACATACTGGTAGAGTTTCTTCCCGGGGAGAGCGGCGAATTGTAAAGTTGATTGTAAGCTATGCCATATAACACAAGACTTAAAAGAGGTTTTGACATTGTTGCCTCAACATTTGGGTTGATAATAATCAGTCCGTTTCTTTTGATCATTGCCCTCGCAATAGGACTTGAGGGACAAGGCTCCGTTATTTTCCGTCAGGCCAGAACTGGCAGATACGGAAAGCCGTTCGTTATATATAAATTCAGAACCATGAAAGTAAACAGCAGGGGTAATACAGTTACAATAAAAGGAGATGGGCGGATTACCTCTGTTGGAAGGATCTTACGTAAATTCAAACTTGATGAGTTGCCTGAGTTATGGAATGTTGTGAGAGGAGATATGAGCCTTGTCGGGCCACGTCCGGATATGCCGGATCTGACCGGTACGCTAACAGGTGAGGAAAAGCTGATACTTGAGCTTCGTCCCGGTGTAACCGGACCTGCAACCCTGAAATATGCAAATGAGGAAGAGCTGCTTGCTGCACAGGATGACCCTAAAAAGTTTAATGATGAGGTGCTCTGGCCTGACAAAGTCCAAATCAATCTTGATTACTACAGAAGTATGAACTTAATGATAGATTTGATGATTATTTTAAAGACAGTATTCAGAAGGTATTCAGTTAATGACTTTAAATAGAATGCGAGATTAATTCTCACTCCTCAGATGGTTAGACTGAAAACACATGTTATTCCGGAAAATACTTCGATTATACCTATATCGCTAAGGCAGTCATTTTTATGAAATATCAAATAATCTACAGGTCGATATTTTTCGTTCTCCTCGTCATTTTTTGTGATTGGCTTGTGGGGACAACAGTGGCACATTTCTACAGAAAATCACGTGACATTACGATTTCGAAAATCAGATATACTTTTTTCGATACTTCTGAAGATGTATTAATTTTAGGAAGTTCTCGGGCTCAGCATCACTATAATCCTGAGACACTGGTCCAAGGAACACAGTTTACCTGTTTCAACGGCGGCCTTGGAGGGCAACCTCTGGCATTCTCACTTGTACAGTTGTCCAAAACCTTTGAAAGGTATAAGCCAAAATTAATCCTCCTTGATGTAACTCCTGACTTCAGATGGGATAGGGATTCAGATCCAAGGCTTAAAGTTCTGGGACCATTTTACAGAACTGATACTCTTGTTAAAAGAATACTGCTTGACAATGGGCCAAGATTTGAGAGGCTTAAATATTTATCTTCAACATTTCCTTATAACGGAATGTTGGCTGACCTCGTTTTAGCATACTTATATGTTCCGAATGTAAGTGCAAGTGGATATATTCCAAGTCCTGATGGTCTTATTGAGTCTGATTGGCAGATGCACGAGAATGAGCCAGATTATCAGGGAATACCTGATAAACAAAGGTTTTATTTGAAGACGATTGTAGAACTATGTAAAAATGAAGGCGTAGATCTCTGGATAGTGATTTCCCCTCTTTACAATACAACTGAAGGGGAGAAGGAGATAAGCGGGCAGTTGGCTGATTTTGCATCAGAACATAAAGTTAAGCTTATGAATTTTTCCCAGGTTCTTACTGACCATAGTTTTTTTAAAGATCATTTGCATCTGTCAACTGCTGGCGCAGATGTGTTCACTTCTATGGTGCGTGACTCAATTTCGGCCGGGAAAGAAAGCCTGATAAATAACAATCTAGAAGATATGTCATTTGTAAATTAGTCGTTACTATCACATCTTTAATGATGCACCTATCACATGATTATTATGGCCGGTAAGTCAAGATTGACAGATAGTCTGAGCTTTCTGATCTCGCCGGCAGTAAGGAAAAACATTGTTACAAGCATCTATTATTTTGGTGGCTCATTTGTAGGAATGCTGATCGCTATATTTACGCAACCAGTCTTCTCGAGGCATCTTGAACCCTGGGATTTCGCAGTGATGGGTTATTTTGCGACTATTCAGGGTTTTTTCATGCCATTATTCAGTCTTAACTTCACTACATACTACCTGACAAGTTATTGGGATAAAAGTGATAATAGAGGTAAGGACCTTTCATTTCACCTCAACACCTTAAATATTGCGAACATCGTGGTGGGGATACTTGCTCTTATGTTGATTATACTCTACTTCAAGATAGTCCATGTGACATTTCCATTGTATCCGTTCACTATCCTGATATTACTCAATCTCTTCATAGAAAAATACAAAGCCTACTATTT
>DNOQ01000332.1:4579-5763 GCA_003501665.1 Bacteroidales bacterium
TGCTGGGACAGACTCTTGCAATGTTGCTGTTGGTACTCTTTGTCGTGGTAAATTTTATCAGAAACAGATCTTTCTCCCCAAGCCTGAAGATAGATGTGATCGCTATTAGAAGAGTTTTAAAGTTCTGTTGGCCACTTATTGTTGGAAGTTATCTTTATTTTCCGGTTAGTAACCTGGACAAATTATTGCTTGAAAGGGTAGGAAATATAGAGGAATTTGGATATTACAACCTGGGTTCCTCAATGGCAGGCTACTTCAGTACTTTCTTCATCACCCTTTATATGGCATTCGAACCGGATTTATATAAGTTCACGAGTCAGCGTAAAATTAAAGAATACAGTTATCTGGCACTTTTTTATATAGTTGTAATAGTATCTGTTACTATCACCGCAATTCTTTTATCCGAATATATTATCGGTTATTTGACAAGTAACAGATATCCGGAAGCAGCAAAGTATTTCAACCTGATTATTATCTCAATGTGTTTGTACAACATTGGAGACATGTTTCAGCAAATATTCAATTCTCTGAACAAAACCAGGCTGGTAATGCTCAGGAATGCCATGATGGGCATACTCAGTATTTTTGTATATATATTTTTAATTAATGAAGCAGGGTTTATTGGTGCTGCATGGGCAAAAATAGTTTTATTTTCATTTTACGTGATTGTGGGCCTGGGCCTCTTTTTGAGGCAATATTTTAGTCAAATCGTGACAAGTATAAGAAAAGGATGAAAGTTGCTATTGTACTGGCTTCGCCTTTACCTGTTCCTTCCGTTAAAGGAGGTGCAATAGAAACTCTTGTGACTAATCTGATTGATCAGAATGAAGTATTTAAAGAGTTGGATCTATATATATTTTCAATTTTTGATCACGAAGCGATTATTGAATCCAGAAAGTACAAATTCACACATTTTAACTGGATCAGATATAGTTTACGTAATAAGGTAATCAACCTGATTACAAGATCTTATTCAAGAATCACAGGAGCGACAGTTCCTCATTACGGAATTCTGCAGACAATTAAAAAGCTTAAACGGGGTGATTTTGATTATGTTGTTGTGGAAGGGAGCATTCAGATGTTAGCCGCTATATCACAAAGATTTAATAACTCCAGGATATACTTTCATCTGCATTCCGCTACCCTGTTTGCTAATCCTGAAGTATACAATTTCTGCAGAAAAG
>DNOQ01000029.1 GCA_003501665.1 Bacteroidales bacterium
CCCGCCGCAGGCGGGACGAAGCAATGACCCTGCATTTGACTGTAGTTTCGAACAATTAAACGATTAAAGATGAACAGAATCAAAATTTCGGCAGCCCAGTTTGAAAATCGTAGTGGTGACAAGGAATACAACCTCGGGGTGATTGAGAGGCTTACAGAAAAAGCAGCGGAAGAGGGTTCCCGGGTCATTGCATTTCACGAATGTTCCGTTACCGGGTATACTTTTACAAGAAACCTCTCAAAGCAACAGATGCTTGATCTCGCGGAATTCATTCCGGAGGGAGAGACGGTTGCCAGACTCACCCGGATTGCCCGGAACAGTGGTGTGATTGTAATGGCCGGACTTTTCGAGAAAGATGATAATGATAAAATCTACAAAGCATATGTTTGTGTGGATAAGGATGGTTTGATTGCTAAACATAGAAAATTACATCCTTTTATAAATAAGCATATTATGCCAGGTGATAGTTACACTGTCTTTGATCTCCTGGGCTGGAAGTGCGGGATACTTATTTGTTACGATAATAATATTGTTGAGAATGTAAGGGCAACAAAGCTGCTGGGTGCAGATATAATATTTATGCCACATGTGACAATGTGTACTCCATCAACCCGTCCGGGAGCCGGTTTTGTTGATCCGAAGCTCTGGTATAACCGGGAAAATGATCCGACATCACTGAGACTTGAGTTTGATGGTATGAAAGGGAGAGCCTGGCTTATGAAATGGCTGCCTTCACGAGCATATGATAATGCTGTATATGTTGTCTTTTCAAATCCGATAGGCATGGATGATGATCAGCTTAAGAACGGTTGTTCAATGATAATTGATCCATTTGGTGATATCATTGCCGAATGCCGTTCATTTGACGACAGTTTTACAACCGCTTCAATTATCACGGATAAACTTACTCAGGCCGGTGGTTACAGATATACCAAAGCAAGAAGACCGGAATTATATCGTGAGATCATCGGACAAAATCATAAACCGGAACAGTCGGTGGCGTGGCTTAAGCAGCAGTTGTAAAGTATTGATTCACAAAATCAGTTCTTCCGGATCCGGAAGAAAATAATTATCTGACATTCCTACAGTACGATATTCATAATTGAGAATGCAGGCTCTTCCTTTTGGGTAAACTTTGGACGGTTTCCCGGTTCTACCTCAATCACTTTCATCACCAGTTTTCTGTTCCGGTCATCTTTATAGGCATCCAAAGCCATTGGCATTTTCAGATTTGTAAGTTTCTCAATAAGGGAGATATTTACCTGATATGTTTCTGCATCATCAAACTGGCTGAATGGCTCATCGGCTGCTTCCGGTGCGGCTTTAAGTTTTGGTATTATTATCCCGTCCTCAGTCAGAAGCTTATTCTGACTCATCATGAAACCGGCCCTGTAAAGCTTACCGTTTTCTTTCGGATAGATGACAACTTTCCAGAAAATTACCGGAAGCTTAATCTTTTCCCCTTTAACCGGGGTTACAAATTCAGGATCATCATTCCTGAGAACAGGACCCGTAAATACACATACCTTTAATGACTTCTTCCTGGTTTCTGTATGTAAAATATAATCTTCAAGATTTTTCCAGATCTCCTGGTTGAGATCTTTATGCTGAGGTACGGCATTGGTATAGTAAAATGTCGAATAAGCAGCTTTCCTGGCCATTTCTTCTGTCTCTCCCCACTGAACATCCTCTCTCCTTGTCATGTGACCTTTGTCAAAGTCACTTTTCTTTGCTTCATACAGATCCTTTCCCCACTGAAATTCTTTAACACGATTATCAAGTTTCCAGCTTTTTGGACGAGGTGTACTTTTAAATAAACGACCGTCGATGTTGGAGGCCGTAAAAATCGGGAATTTCCTTGAACCCGAAAGCAGGACACTGTAATTCAGATAATCGATCTTCAGCCTGTCATTGTACTTCACCGGAGCAAGCTCATCCTTGCGCTTCCTCTGCAGTGAAGGCAATGAAATCCTCTGTTTTATCTTGTCATCCACAAGAAAATTGTGGTTGAATCCCTTGAACAGCTTTTCGTCACCCATACCATATCAATAAGGTTGCAAGTTACAATACAGGATTAAATAATATTGACTTTGGTACAAACAAAGTGTAAATTTGTTTAAAAGAGAAAAATAGAAAATTGTTACGCCGGGCGCCGCAATAATAAGTAAAAATGCACGATCCGTTACTGATGCAATTGATGGCCTGGTAACGGAGTGGAAGTCATAAATCAATACTTTTAATTTCATTAAAACGACAATTAATCATGAGTGGAAATTCCTACAAATTTGGCATGGGATGGTTGCCCGATTATCCCGATTTCCGGGATCTTACTGTGAATGACAGTAAAATTCCTGATAAATTAAAGCAGGCAGGCCAGACAGACTCTGTAAAAGAAATGCTTGTTAAGGTTGGTGTCGATAAACCGGTCAAGGTTAAAATGCCTCCATCGGTGGATCTGAGGGATTGGTTTTCACCTGTTGAGGACCAGGGATCTCTGGGATCATGTACGGCAAATGCAGGTGTTGCACTTGTCGAATATTTTGAAAGAAAAGCATCCCAGAAACATATTGATGCTTCCCGCCTGTTCCTTTATAAGGTAACACGGAACCTGATGCATGAAACAGGTGATAACGGGGCATACCTGAGGAGCACGATGGGAGCAATGGTGCTTTTCGGAGTTCCTCCGGAAGAATACTGGCCGTATAAGATTGATGATTATGAAAAGGAACCCACTGCGTTCTGTTACTCATTTGCGCAGAATTACAAATCTATCACATACTACAGGCTTGACCCTCCCGAGACAAAAAAGAAAGACCTGCTGGAAAGAATTAAAACAAACCTGAAAGGCGATCTTCCGTCAATGTTCGGATTTACAGTTTACAGTTGTATTGGCGAAGCTGAAAATACCGGAAAAATTCCATTTCCGTCAAGCGGTGACAAGATACTCGGCGGACATGCAGTGGTTGCGGCGGGTTATGATGATAAGATGGTAATAAAAAATGCAAAACCCGGAGCTTTTCTTATAAGAAATTCCTGGGGAAAAGGCTGGGGTGATGGTGGATATGGATGGCTGCCTTATGATTATGTACTGAGCGGACTGGCCGTAGACTGGTGGTCACTGCTGAAAAATGAATGGGTCGAAACCGGCAAATTTAAAGTCTGAAAAATCAGAAATTACCTTATCTGAAAATGGACAATATTAAAGGCTTTGATGCTCATTGCCATATTTTTAATCTGAGCTATGCACTCAGAGAGATCAAGGCAATGTTTTTTGATAAGATAACCGGAATATATCCTGNNGGAAGAAGCTTTTCAGGATTGTTGAATTGTTCACTTCAACCGTCCGGAGTGAAAAAGGCAACCTCGGGTATTTACGGACACAGACCAGAGATGCCTGGGGTATCAGCACAGCAGCCATACCCCTGATGATGGATATCTACTATTTTTTTGCACCCCCGGTAACGGAAAATACAACCCATATTGCTGTCAGACGAGTCATGGATTTTAAAGCTGTGCCGCTGGATGAAAAGAAATTTGAAGATGAATTCGCGAAAGAGATGAACAGGTTTGTAAAGAATCTGAAAGATAAGAACAGGGCTAAGGAAGATTTCGATGAATTTGAAAAGGAACTCGACAGATGTATTGAGGATTCCAGAGAGGACAGCGGATATAAGTTTGAGATCAGAAGCCCTTTTTATGGTAATCTGAAAATGACCAGCGGTTTTCTCCACCATCTTGAGAGGCTCAGAAAACTGGTGATTGAAGGAGAGCCTGTTTATCCATTTTTTGCAGCTGATCCACGCAGGCCCGGGATATTGGATGCCCTGAGGAATGAAAACCTGATCAGTAAGAAGGGCCCTTTCTTTGGTATAAAATTATACCCCAGACTCGGTTATCATCCGGCCGGCAAGCCGGTGAAGGATATTCTGGACATTTGTATTGAACGCGATCTGCCTGTTACAACACACTGCGGTATGAGCGGATTCCCTTCAGCTGATTTCAGTCTGGATGGCTCTGGTGTCTGGAAATACAACGATTATGGCAATCCTCTTCATTTTGAACCGGCCCTTAAGAAGGGACTCCGTATTGATTTTGCTCATCTGGGAAGCTGTGATCCCACGTTCAAATGGGCAAAGACCATTGCAGGCTATATGAAGAAATATAAAAATGTTTACAGCGATCTGTCATGTTATACCGGCAGGGATGAGATTAAGAAAATCATAGCTCTGTTCGGGAAAAGTAAGATATTTAAGGAAAGGATTTTATATGGTTCCGATTTTGATGTGATGAGTTTCACCGATAATAAGATAACATTAGAACAATACTGCCGGAACTTCTCCGATCTTTTCGGGAATGAAATTCAGAATATGAGGTACAGGAATGTGATGAAATTTCTGAACATCTGACTTCCTTTAAAATTACAGGAGGTTCTCCGCTGGAAAAATTTATATTTGGGATTTAATAGAAAAGCATGACTATTACCCGCCATATCAGGGCAGGCATATATGACCATTAAATATATACTAATGAAACCTTCATGTTACAAAAGCACAAAAGATTATGAAAATAATTTACAAACATGAAGGTTCCATTCGAACCACTTAATTTACAACAATATACAAATATTATAATCGTATGAAGAAGTCTGATAGAAAAAGGACAGTAAAGAGAAGAATATTGATTGTTACATTTATTCTTATCTGCTTGGTTTTAATATACATTATATTGACAAGATATTTATTGCCATCTTCCCTTAGACCCGGAGATTATGTTATTTCAGATGTTGGTTATGGTCCGGTATTTACATCAGTACCTGCCTCGGGAATTGTTAATCCTGAAAACGAAGTATTGTTGCTGAGCCCTTCGTCGAGCCTGGTCTCCTCACTTGCTATGGCACCGGGTAGCCGTGTATCAAAGGGGAATATAATACTCACTCTCGATTCAAAATCACTTATACAGGAAATTGATAACCTGAAAGACCAGTTGGGTGTGATGGAAAATGACCTGCAGAAAAACAGGCTGAATTCAAGAAGTATCAGAGTTGATCTTGATTATAATGCAGAAGTGAAACGTCTTAAAATAACCTCACTGAAAACAGAAATCATTGCTCAGGAACAACTTCTCAAAGTAGGTGGGATCTCACCTGCCCTTCATGAACAAACCAAAGAAGAACTGGTTCTGGCTGAAAAGGACCTGAAGATGACACTGGAAAAAAACTCAATACGCCTGAAACAGCTCGAAGCAGATGAAAAAGGTCTTCAGCTTCAGATTGATATGAGAAACAAAGAATTGAGTTTAAAACAGGATTTACTGGAAAGGCATAAGATCAGAGCACCTTCCGATGGTATTATTCTCGGGATATATACCAGTGTTGGTGAAAAGGTTGAAAAAGATAAATTGCTTATAAAAATGTCTGATCTTTCAACATTTAAAGTCAAAGCTACAATAGATAATCCTTATATAAGCCAGGTTAAAATTGGAGGAGAAGTATACGCATTAATTAATAATACGAGCCTCAGGGGTAAAATCGGAAATGTATCTCCTGTAATGAAAGAGAAAAAGATAGAGTTTGATGTTTTTCTCGATTTCAGCCGTTACAATAAACTGATTCCCAATATGGAGGTTGAACTTCAGATCGTAACTCAGAAAAAAGACAGCGTATTAAGGGTTGAATATGGTCCGGCTTTCAATAAGAACAAACACCAGGATCTTTTTGTAATAAGAACCGGCAAGGCTGTCAGGGAAACAGTGACAACCGGACTTATGGGAACGGAACATGTGGAAATAGTTGCCGGCCTTAATCCGGGTGACAGGGTTATTATTTCCAATATTTCCCGGTCCAGGCACCTGAAGGAAATTGAATTTGTGGATTTTTAAACGGGATCTTTATATGAGAATTAAAGTTTTTTACAGTGTTGTTCTTTTATTTTTATCAGGGTTGATATATCCTTTAGCAGGCAATTCAAATGACAGTATTGTATATTCACTCAGTTTAAGAAATGTTGTGGATCTGGCTATCCGTCAGTCAGCCTCTGTAAAATATGCTCAAAATACAAACGTGAATTACTACTGGCGATGGAAAAACTTCAGAACCAGCTTCAGGCCGCAACTCACCCTTACGGGAGAATTGCCCAATTATACCCAGAAAAACACACCGGTTGTTCAGCCTGACGGGAGTATTGAATTCAGGAAAATATCCCAGCTTCAGGGTTCCTCACAGCTTGCCCTGAGCCAGTCTATCCCCGGTACGGGAACTTCTTTATATGCCGCAACCAATCTTTACCGGATCCAGGATTTTATCAAGAGTTCGGTGGAATATTCCGGAAGCCCTTTCCAGATCGGATTGTATCAACCTATTTTTTCATACAATTATATGAAATGGCAAAAGAAGACCGAACCGCTGATATATGAAGAATCACAGAAACAATTCGTTGAATCAACTGAACGGATTGCTTTTCAGGCTGCTGTTTATTTCTTCAGGTATTTACAGATCCAGACGAACTATAATCTGGCAGAGAACAATCTGAAGAACAGCAACAATAATCTGAAAATTGCTGAGATCAGGAAACAACTCGGGAAGATATCAGATAATGATTTTGCACGGATTCAGCTTTCAGTTTTCAATGCCCGGAAAGCCCTTAATAAAGCGAGGATGGACCTGAAAAATGCCGATTTTGAATTGAAATCCTATATTAATCTCGATCAGAATCAGAAAATCGAACTTATGATACCTCTGGATATGTTCCTTTTTTCAATAGATCCTGAAAAGGCTCTTGAGGAGGCAAAAGCAAACCGCAGAGAAACACCTCATTTCACAAGAAGGCTTATTGAGGCTGAAAGGGATCTCCAGAGGGCCAAACGAAATTCCGGCCTGAGTGCTACCCTTGTCGGGAGTTATGGTCTTTCAAACAGTGCGGTAACATATGGCGGGATCTATGATCAGCCGGAAAAACAGAGAGTGATCAGTCTCAGTATGAGAATACCAATACTTGACTGGGGGAGGTCTGCATCCGCCATTAAACTGGCTGAATCACAGCGTGAGCTTGTAGTTTATGATGTGGAAAAAGACATTAAGGATTTTGAGCGTGAGGTTATTGTACAGGTGGAACAGTTTGGGCTTCTCCTTGACCAGATCACTACCGCAAAGGAAGCGGACAAGGTAGCTGAGAATGGTTATCTTATAGCGCTTAATAAGTTTCAAAGTGGTGAGATCAGCATTACCGACCTTAATATCGCACTTTCAGAACGCGAAAGCGCCAAAAGAGACTATATAACTGCAATAGAGAATTACTGGGAATCCTTTTACCGGTTAAGAATCCTGACCTTATTTGATTTTGAGCTTAATCAGAAAATAATGTATGATAATCCGATGCTGGATTCGGAATAATCGTACATAGCCTTCGTAGTCAGCAGACTTGGTCCGCCAAAGCCTTCAGCGTCGGCGGACTTCTATCGTGATCCCTGGCGGAGAAAGAGGGATTACCTCCTCACTTCGTTCGTCGGTGATCCCGTTCGGGAGATCCCTGCAGATTAAATCACTACCTTATTCGCTTTGCTCATAAGGTATTTTTATTTTAATATATCCTCATTCTGGTAAACCAGATTCGGCTATATTAAAATAAAACTCCTGTCAGCTGGTCAGCTGACAGGAGTGATTTAGTCTGCGGAGAAAGAGGGATTCGAACCCCCGTTCCACCGGTAGGCGGAAAACGGTTTTCAAGACCGCCGCATTCGACCACTCTGCCATTTCTCCTTTTTCCGCCATAGCCTTGGCGACGGCGGGACGCCGCAAATATAATATTTTTTTGTTCTTCACTCTTTTTTTATTTAAATTACCTTATAATAGTCAGGATATCAAATGGATAAGGAACTTATGAACAGATTGTCAACAAGTTAGGGCTAAAAATGCACTCAAACGGCCATTTTATGAGGATTTGTAATTATTTTCAACAAATTTGCTATTTATTGAAAAAAATGCATTTTTGTGTCTAAAAGTCCCACTAAATGTGCAAAAACGGAACAAATAAATTTGCATATGAATTTAAATGAGATAAATTTGTATTCAATTAGTAGGATTGGTCTAACCTTTAATTTTATTTATTATGACAAAAAAAGATTTAGTTGCTTCCATCGCAAAAGATTCTGGCCTTACAATTAAAGACTCAGGAAAAGCTCTGAATGCATTCGTTGGCTCTGTCGGAAAGGCTATGAAAAAAGGCCAGAGACTACAGCTTCCGGGCCTCGGTACATTCAAAGTCACCAAGAGAAGTGCAAGAGTGGTCCGTAACCCCCGCACCGGTGCTAAACTGAATGTTCCTGCTAAAAAGGTCGTTAAGTTCAAAGCAGCTCCGGCTCTTGACAAAGGTCTTTAATCCTCAGTGATTGAAATTGCCTGGAGGGTGTTTATTACACCCTCTTTTTTTTGTTTGTATCTTTAAAATATGATGCGGAATAATTTGATTTCTGTAATCCTGAACATTTGAACAATTTCGGTTAAATTGCGTTTATGTGAATCAGATAAAGTTTTTTTTATTACTTTTGATTCGTTTTTACATTCCTGAGTATTGAAACATGAACTGTATTATTGTTGATGATGATCAGATAAGTTGCAAAATCCTTGAAGGGTA
>DNOQ01000030.1:0-1032 GCA_003501665.1 Bacteroidales bacterium
GTCCGATGGCCAGTACCGCAGTGATGATTTTCAGGGAAGAGGATCTCTTTTTGTGCCCTGGCACGATGAAAAGAACACTCCCTTCCGTAAGCCCGCCATCGTGGGCAACCCGGTTCCCAAAACGATCTTCGACATTGGGCAATCTTTTGGGCATTTTTCGACCAGCATGTGTAAAAAAACTCACGATTGCATCTTTAACCCTGGCTCCGTTGTGCAGCTCAAGCAAAACGTTGTTTACTGTAATTTTCATCTGTTAAAAGTTTTAAGGACCATGTTATGATTCAAGGTACGTTTTTCCCGGCGACAATAATCATTTTTGCCTGAAAAAATTTCCGGGCTGAAGGTTATTCACCCGGGCCGCCGGATTTTTTTTCACCCTGTCTGTCTGGCCGGGGCTTCTGAAAACAGTGGCCAGGGATAAGAATACCCCTGCTGCCGGATTATAATGCCTGGTCACTTATAAGGGGGAAGGAACTGTCGTTTGTCAACTTCCTGAAGACTTCCGGATAACTGCGGCTGACAGGCAGCTCTGTTTTTCCAATTTCGACATCGTTATTAGTGAAAGCTGTAACTTTCTTTATCGAAACTATATAGGAACGGTGAATTCGGATGAATAAATTATGAGGCAGCATATTCTCGACGCTGCTTATGGCATACTTCACCTTCAGGGCATCAGCGTTATGCCTGTGAATGACGATATAATCGCGGAAACTTTCAATGAATGTAATGTCATCCAGGAATACTTTCACCATTTTCCGGTCTGCGCGGAAATACATGAATTCCGGGGCATTCCCATTCTGAACCGCTTCAACGGGATTGACCTGGCAAACCTTGTTTACTGCTTTCATAAATCGTTCAAACGATACAGGTTTTAACAAATAATCAATGGCATCCAGTTCGAAAGCATCGAGCGCATAATCTTTATGAGCTGAGGTGAATATCACCCTGGGCGGATTTTTAATGGTCTTCAGCAGTTCAGTTCCCAGCAATCTGGGCATGCTGACGTCAAGAAACATGAGGTCAACCTGTCCG
>DNOQ01000030.1:1087-4179 GCA_003501665.1 Bacteroidales bacterium
ACAGCCGGTGGCTCATCATCCACGATAAGGCATTTCCATTTCCGCATATTGATCTTCTAATTTCTCCAACGTAACCCTGAGATCTACAACAAAAACGTCTTCGAGCCTTTTCGGCTCAAAAACGTATTTGTCTTTATATAATAATTCAAGTCTCTTTTTTGCATTTGCCAAACCAAGGCCCCCGGTTTTTGTCTGTTGTTCAGCATCACCCAATTCAATACTGTTTACCAGTTTGAAGTACATTACAGGGCCATCCATTGTAAGGTTCAGGCTTATCCAGCATTGATCGAGCTGTTTGCTGGTTCCGTGCTTGAAAGCATTTTCCATAAAAGGAAGCAGCATAAAGGGTGCAATCTGATATTTTCCGACATCACCGGAAATCATTACCGACATGTCAAGCCGGTCACCATAGCGCAGCTTTTCAAGTGTGATATAATTTTGTATCAGGCTGATCTCCTTTTCCAGCGGAATTTTCGGAGTATTGCTTTCATAAATCATAAACCGCAGGAGTTCTGACAGCTTCATTACAATCTTCGGAGATTCAGGAGAGTACTCAAGAGTATGTGAGTATAAATTATTCAGGGTGTTAAATAAAAAATGGGGGTGAAGCTGGGCTTTCAGTAATTGCAGTTCGGCGGCGGTTCTCTGTTTCTCTGCTTCAAGCGTTTGTTCCCGTTGTTGATACCAGTAAAGCAACAGCTTGATCGACACCGCAATTCCCGAGACATGAAGAAAGGGTAGAACATTCTTGCCGGTAGATAGTGTCATTCCCCTGAATACTTGTGAATCCACAAGTGCAAGCTCTGCCCGGGAAGTGTAGAGAGCACAAATTGCCCAGACAATGAATAAACCGATAAAGAACGGCAGGAATCTCTTTTTAAGTAAGTACCTGGGGATCAAAACGTAGAGTAGTGAATAAACAATTAGAAAAAAGCCGGGCAGGAACAACGAGGCATTAATGAAAGATCTCATGGGGTTCTCGTTGAAGCCGAATCCCCATGCAAAATAGGTCACAATGAATATCCAGAACAGAATATGCAAAAGAATTGTCCTAAAAAGAGAACTCCAATTCAATTGCCTGGTTGCCATAGTTTGTTCCTGAACTTTGTTACTGCATAGTAACAGACTTTAGCAGAATTGGTTCAACAACAATTCATTTTAAGCAAGTGTGGGTCAATTCATTCCGGCGCCAGTTGGGCGTGCAAACAGGTCTGTTAAGCTAAAAATTTATTTTACCTGAAAGTTTGATCACTAATAAATTCATTCGTCGACGCAATTGAACTTTTCGTCTTCGGAAAGTGAACATTTGGCATCTGTTAAAATAAAGGATAACGAAGTCCTTTAATTTCACCGAACGAATCTAAAAGTAAAATTATGAAAAAAGAATTAAAGTTTATTGGTGCCGCTTTGGCGGTGTGCGTCGCAATGATCTCGTGCGAAAACGATGATCAGGACCTGATGCCCGAATTTGCAGACCTGAAAAGTGCGAATAATGGCATGATTAAATTTTACGAAAATGCCGTTGTTGTGAAATGGAATGAAGCCCTTAGCCTGGCGATTAACAATAAAATGCCGCCGGCTACAGAAGCAAGGATTTATGTAATTGTAACGCTGGCAGTGCACGACGCTCTTAACAATGTTGTGCCAAAATTTGAAACCTACGCTTTGGATAACAGCACGGTGAATGCGAAGGATATCCCAATAGAAAATATTCCTCCGGTGGATGTGAACGATATCTCAAAGAAAAAGATCCATCCGGTGAATGCGAAGGATATCTCAAAGAAAAATATTCATTCGATTGCCAATGCTGCGGTAGCACAGGCTGCGCATGATGCAATGGTAGCCCTTGTACCGGCATCGGCAGCCAATGCAGGAGCCCTTCTGACAAGCTGTCTGGCAGAAATTGAAGAATCTGATCTGAAATCCAGGGGTATTCAGATCGGGAAGGATGCCGCCATTGCAGTGTTGGCTGCCCGTCAAAGTGATCCCCCGCTCGGGTTCCAGAGCTATCAGCAGGGAACGCTTCCGGGTGAGTACCGGTCAACCATGCCCTATACACTGGCAAATCCCCCCATATGGCCCGAACATGCTGTTTATGCCCCCAATCTTGGCACTTTCCGGCCATTTGGCATTGAAACAGGCGACCAGTTCAGGGTAATACCACCCTTCGATGTAAGTTCACCGGAATATGCGGCCGATTTCAATGAGGTAAAGATCCTCGGTGGCAACACCAGCACCGAAAGAACGCAGGAGGAGTCCGACCTGGCAGTATTCTTTCTTCCCAATATCTCGAATTTTATGAACCATATTGCAAGAACACTGGCTGTTCAGGAACAGCTGGACGGATGGGAGACAGCCCGGTTACTGGCACTTACGCATATTACTCAGTTTGATGCCCACCTCAGTGCGTTCGATGCGATTTATCATTATAACCGGTGGAGGCCTGTTACTGCCATCCGCATGGCTGACAGTGACGGTAACGATCTCACAACCGCCGATCCTGCCTGGAATAACCTTCAGGCAGCCAGGGCAACGCCCCCGACTCCTTCTTATCCTTCTGCACATGCCGAAATGGGAGGGGCAGGAGCAGAGTTATTCAAACTGTACTTTAAGAAAGATTTCAAACAGTTTACGTTAGAAAGTTTCTATCTGCCGGGAGCAGAGAGAAGCTACACCAGCTTTTCACATCTGTCCAGTGATATATCCATTTCAAGAATCTACACGGGTTTTCAATTCAGGAATGATGTTGTCCAGGCAGAAAAGATGGGAAGGGAACTTGCAAGATATGTCTTCAGGAATAACCTGAGAGTCCTGAGATAGTACAGGTCTTACAGATTAATGAATCCGGCAGGGGTCCAGCACCTGCCGGATTTTTTACTTTATCCTGATCCGAAGGGGTGGTTTTCAGAAAAAGTTTAAACTACGGGGAAAGCATTTACAATAAAATGATTAGTATTAACTTTAGCGGGTAGGAAGGCAACCTTCAGAATATAAAAGTTACACATATGATACGACACACCGTGGTATTTAAATTGATCCATCCCAAAAGCTCTCCTGAAGAAAAATCGTTTCTGGATGCTATCAGCAAACTG
>DNOQ01000050.1 GCA_003501665.1 Bacteroidales bacterium
AAGTTTTGATGAATTTTATTTCTGGGGCGATATGCTCCTGAATGATTTTGATGATGTTGACAAATACCTGGCCGATCCCTCTGCAGTTTTCAGAAATGTCCGGGATCTGAAAAAGATCGATGAAGAATTTGGCGGACTGACACCGGAACAGGCAGAAATTATAACAAGGTTCTGGACAAATGTGAATCCTTCAAAACTTACAAGGGAAAAAACCGGATTTCTGAATGTATGGTCAATACTTAATGAACTCTATCACGCTTTCAGGAATTCTCTCCGTGCAAAGAACATTGCGTATGAAGGGATGATATTCAGGGATGTTGCAGAAAACCATATTGCGGAAATTTCATCAGGATTGAATTGGGAGCAGGTTCATTTTATTGGCTTTAATGCCTTGAATGAGTGTGAAAAAGCTCTCATGATGAGGCTTAAAAAAGAAGACAAAGGCCGTTTCTACTGGGATTATGATAATTCTTACATAAACGGAAGCCGGATCAATTCAGCAGGATTTTTCCTGATAGACAATATTAAAGTATTTGGGAATGATATGCCGGATGACTGGACCTATGACACTCAGCTCTCCAGGCCGGATAAAAATGTAGTCAGAAGAATTATCAGTACCACCTCCGATATTGCGCAGGTGAAAATGCTACCCGATCTTATCGGAAAATTGCCCGGACTAACTCCTGACAATGCCCATCAGACAGCAGTCATTCTTGCAGATGAGAATCTTCTGATCCCTGTGCTGTCGAGTCTCCCTGAGAATGTTCAGGACATTAACATTACAATGGGATATCCTCTCCGGCAGACTCAGGTTTATGCCCTGATAATAAGGATACTTGAGATGCAACGTACCGCAAGGATCGAGGGAGACCATCTTCTCTTCAGCTTCAGGGATATAAGCAGGGTAATCGATGACAATCTGATCTCGGGATTATTAAAACCTTCAGATGTTACTATATATCAGGACATCAGGGACAGGAAATTACTATGGATACCTTCAGTTTTTTTTGCCGGTTCTGAACTACTTTCCGGAATATTTATAAAACCAATGTCACCGGCTCTTTTGTCGGATTATCTGAGGGAATTGCTATTGCTCATCAGTTCAGTGGATCCCGTAATAAACGGGGAAACGGAAGAACGACCGGCAGAGCAAAGGATAAGGGATGAATTCATTTACCGGATATTGATTTCACTGAACCGTCTCGACAGCGCTTCAGCAGCTGCAGGTATTGATCTGACCGTCACTATCTGGACAAAGATACTGGAGAGGATCCTTAACCTTCAGTCAGTGCCCTTTTCAGGAGAACCCCTATCGGGTATACAGGTGATGGGGATACTTGAATCACGGACACTTGATTTCAGGAACATTATATTGCTTTCGGCTAATGAAGGTATATTACCGTCTGTTACCGCTTCTTCATCATTCATACCATTCAGTCTCCGTGAAGCATTCGGTCTTCCTTCAATAAATCATCAGGAATCAATATTTGCTTACCACTTTTTCAGGCTGTTACACAGGGCCGGGAATGTGACTTTCGTGTATAACTCGGGCTCCGAAGGCCTTAAAAGCGGTGAAATGAGCCGGTTCCTTCAACAAATGTTATATGGATCCGGACCAAAACCGGAAATGGCTGATCTCAGTTTCAGCATCAGAACACAGCACAAAATAAGCGAAACTGTTGAAAGGAGTGATGAGCATAACAACATACTTTTTGTAAGATTCACCGGAAATTCCGGAGGAAAGATCAGGTATATCTCGCCATCGGCTATCAATACCTGGCTTAACTGCAGAATGAAATTCTATTACAGATACGTTTGCGGCCTGGAGGAAAAAGAAAAAATCACGGAAGAGATCGATCCGGCACAGCTGGGAACACTTCTCCATGATACCATCCGTAATCTTTATGCTGATTACGCCGGCAAGGTCCTTAATGTTACAGCCATTGATACAATAGCAGGTGACAGGCAGAAAATCATTCAGACGATAAGCAATGCCATTGAAGTTAATTTTAAATGTGATAATAATCTGATTATTGCAGGAAATGAGATGATTATAAGGGATGTTCTGGCTGTTTTCATTGACAGGATACTTCAGCGCGATAAAATGATCGCACCATTGAAGATAGTATCGCTTGAAGAATTATTCTTATTCAGTGTCAGTATAAAAACTGCTTCCGGACGTATCAGTCTTAATACCGGAGGAAAAATCGATCGGATCGACAGTAAAGATGGAATAACCAGGATAATTGATTATAAGACCGGTAATGTTGCTGATTCGACAGCTTCTGCAGACAACCTTTTTGAGGAGGACAGGGATAAGGAACTTGACGGATGGCTTCAGACTCTGTTATATTGCGAATCATATCTTGCACAGAATAAAGGCGTCAGGTTATTGCCGGTAATATATAAGCTTAAGCGGGCACAGGGAAAAGATAATTCTGAAATGCTCCTGATAAAACCAGATATTATCATTGATGATTATGATAAAGTACGGGATCAGTTTCTCAGTAACCTTTCAGTCACGCTGGGAAATATCTTCAGCTCTGAAGAGCCATTCGTTATGACTCAGAAGAGCTGGGGCAAATGTAATTATTGTCCGTACAGGGTTTTGTGCCAGAGATGACACTTTTATTTTAATTTGTGAACATAAGCTGCCGGTGAATCAAGGACATGTATTCTCTCAGTTGGATCCTCCCTTATAGTGCTTATTTCCAGAAGCATATCCACCACCTTGTCGGTAATATCAGCAGGTACGTTAATGGCGCTTCTTATCATTGTGGATGATATACCCTCATTAACTTTTCTGGCAAGCGGTATAACTTTTTCAGAGACTGCACCGGTGGCGCCTACTTTCAGACATGCTTCCCTTAAAATGTCGATCCTGTCCTCATCTGAGATTATTGAAATCTCGCAATTATTCTGAGGAAAAAGTGATTTTATTGATTTCTTTTCCTGATGTTCCTCATTCAGCCTCTTTCTCCAGCCTGTTCCTGATTTCAGCTGATCGATTGCAGCGATTATCTGTTCGATTGTTGCAGCATATTTTTGTTTGCCGATCTTCAGATATGTATCGAGTAAACCCATTGAAACAGGCGTCTGATAAATAAAGCCTCGTCCGGGCAGATCGAGCCGCAACTGTTCAATAAGGATCCTTATAATACTTTCCGAATCCTGTTCGGGCATCACAAGATGCACTATTTCCTTCTCGGGAGAAATTGTAATCCTTATCAGTCCGAGCTGATCCCTCATATAATTTCCGGATCCGAATGTAACCAGGGGGACACATAATCCGAGATCGAGCGCTGCTTTAGCCAGAGATTCACCGCTTCCCGGAGAAGAAAGTACACAAACCACACATGATAATTTGTGAAGAAGGACATCACTGTAGTCCCTGCATGTTGTTGCATCGAGAAAATCGATATTTACTGAAGGTTGTTCTTTGCTGAATTCCATAAGGTCCTGGGAAAATATTGTACCTCTGCCCGGTATATGTAATTCACCGGTTTCAATAATATTATCGATGACTTTTTTTGAATTTTCCCTTGGTACTGTAAATCTGAAGATATCCACGGGGATATTTCTGAGGCTTACTTTTTCTCCCGGAAGGTTAAATCTGCGCGGTTTAGTCACTTCACGTACAAACCTTCCGTTTTCAATGTATGCAGTTACGCCCAGATCATTTAGGAATACAGAAACTTTTTCACTTATTAATTCATTTACAATACAGGTTATTCTGCTTACCCTGTGGGGTGAGTAAATCCCCTTTGCCATCTGTGTTCTCCAGACCGTTCTGGAAGGAGAAAACACTTTTTCTTTTATGGGGTGCTCCTTATTCATTTGCAACCGTGTTCCGTCTTAACAAAATAGATCTTCTTTGTTTTGCCTTGATGAGCAGACCATAAAGAAGAACTGAAATTATTGGAAGCGCTGAAGCCATAGCCAGTAATCCAAATCCGTCAGGAATATTCATTTCCCCGCTTATACTAAGTCCCATAGCCAGAACCAGTGGTACGGTAACCGGACCAGTGGTAACTCCACCGCTATCCCACGCGATTGCTGTCAGTTCCTCGTCGCTAAAAATGGTAAGGAGGATCAGCAGTATATATGATGGTATAATAAACCACACAAGGGGCAGATTAAAAAGTATCCTGCACAGACCCAATAACATCCCGGAACCGACTCCGAGTGAAACGATCTGAACAAGTTGTGCCTTTTTAATTGTACCAACAGTTATGCCCTCAACAGTTATTCCCATCGCGTTAAGGGCAGGCTCAGCCATAGTGGCCCCGTAACCGAGTCCGTATGCAAAGATCAGTACCAGAAAAATACCAAGGACAGAGAGCTTCCTTCTGAATAATGGAGGACTTGTGATAATATGTTCATATGTTCTGCCGGCTTCGTTGAACTGATCCTCAATGAATTCAACAGGTAGTATGGTCCCGTTATCATTAAAATTGAAGTAAGACTTATGGGTGCCATCTGTAGAGATGGTGGTGTAGAGCAGACTCTTATCGAAATTATTTATGACTATCCTCTCAATAAATTTATCCTCATGTGCAAAAGCTCTGGGCAGTTGAGCCCCGACATCGCCTCCGAGGGTTGCCAGCCCCAGCTTTATACCTGATGTTAAAAGGATCATACCGATCAGTGTAAAAACTATTCCCAGAAAAACTTCATCTTTATATCTGATCTTTTCCCTGAGAAATCCGGTAAGGACAATCAGAAGCAGCAATGACAGAGGAATTACTGCTCTGGCACCGTTGTATGCCTCCAGAGCAAATGTTTTTCCCACGGATCCCGTTTTATTATTTTCTGTTGTCAATTTCAGATATGACAGCATTTCTCTCTCTGTTTCTGAGGCATTGTTTATTATCCAGTCTTCCACAGGGAGGTTACCCAGTAAAGAAGAACGTGTTGCCGGATCGTTATTAAGGGAAAGGATTGCTGACTGATATGATTCAACATTGTTGAAATATGAGATTCTTCCTTTTTCCGTTCCATGAGTGAATGCATACCGGCGAAGTTGTTCCTCATTCCCGAAAAGAATTAGTGACTTTTTTCGTTCCTTCGCAGAAAAGAATTCAACTTCCGAAGAAGGTTCAGGTGCTCTAAAATTCAGTATGAAGCTCAGGATGTACACGGCCAGTACCGGTAATGCAGATGCAAGCAGAACTATCCCGAAACCGCTGCCGGTGCTTTTACCTTTCCCGGCAGCCCTTGATATTCCTATACCGAGTGCAAGAACAAGCGGGACAGTAACTGCTCCCGTCGTAACGGCTCCGCAATCCCATGCAAGTCCAATGATCCTTTCAAGGTTGCCATCAGACACGAAAAACAGTGAAATTATCAGTAAAACAGGAATGATGATCAGGATAAAAGGTTTGATGGAAAGATTATAATAGAACCTGAACATTCCCATGGCTACAGCGACGCCAACACCAATGCCAACTGAAAGGATAAGCCATTCGGCATAATCGTGGAGAATCAAATAAAGCAGAGGCGCTTCCCATGCTGTTACTGTGGAACCGGCAGTCCTGAGTGCCGTGATCGCAGGTTCTGCGAGAGTTGCTACAAAACCCAGTATCAGACCAAAAACAGATATTACCAATATTCCCGCCCTGGCAGGTAACTTTACTCCCACGCGCTCTCCAAGAGGCATGAATCCCAGTACGAGACCTTCAAGGAAAAATGTGAGGCCAGTAATAACAAGGCCTATGCCTCCCGCAGTCAGCAGCGCATTGCTTAAAGGTACCCTGAGAATTAAAACCTGAAATATTATCAGATAAATGATTATGAAGGCAACCGACCTGATCTGGGCAATGATCCTGCTTCGTGCATACCCCGACAGCATTACTAATGCATCCCTCAGAGGTACCTTTTTATGCTTCATGGCATTACTGTTATTCCGGCTCCTCTTCGGTTTCCATGAGAAGAGAAGCCATTTTTATTGCTGTTACAGCAGCTTCGTCTCCTTTGTTTCCATGTTTTCCACCAGCTCTTTCGACAGCCTGCTGATGTGTTTCCGTTGTAAGAACCCCGAAAATAAATGGGATCTCATGATCCAGATTCAGCTGGGTGATCCCTCCGGTTACGCCCTGACAAATGTATGTAAAATGTGGTGTCTCACCCTGTATGACGCAACCAAGACAGATAACAGCATCAGGATCATCCGCCGATGCCAGGAGTTTTGCGCCAAAGGTCAGTTCGAATGTACCAGGGACATGCTTTACAATAATGTTATTCTCCCGGACTCCGTGTTTTTTGAGGGTTTTTACGGCCCCTTCGAGCATAGCATGCGTAATCTCGTGGTTCCAGTCTGCAACAACTATCCCGATCCTCATCATTCCGGCATCGGGAATAGTGCCGGGATCATACGCCGAGAGGTTCGCTGTAGCCATACAATTATATCAGAAGCTTAATACGGGCAATATATTTTTCAATTGAAGCGCCTTCGGTACTCTCGGAATATTCGTTATGGATCCTTTCATATATTTTAAGTGCTTCAGCATAATTCCCGTTAAGTTCCTGCAGTTCACCTGCCTTCATAAGAAAAAGGGGTGTATTGAAGGAATTGCCGGCAAACTCTGCTGCCTCAAGATATTTTGCAATGCCTTTTTCCACTTCTCCAAGCTCAACATAAGCGTCTCCCGTTGCACCAATGGCAAGCGATCCCAGAATTTTGTCCCTTTTCCTGTATTTTCTGAGCATTTCAATAGCTTCATCAAACTGACCAAGATGAAGATAGCATACGCCGGCACTGTACCTTGCAAGGTTCCCTGCATGAGTTAATTTATAATCATTTGTAATATCAAGAAATCCGAGATAATTACCATCACCATTGAGCGCCAGATAAAGTGAATCCATTTCCAGATACCTTTCTGCCTGGTACATCTGCGACTGCGCTTCGGCATTTCTTTTGTTTAAATACATCCGGCCAAGCCAGAAAAGTGCAACCAGCGCAACAATTATACCCAATCCTATACTAAGTGATTTATAATTTGCTTCAAGAAACTGCTCGGTCTTGGTAAGAGTCTGCTCAACATTCTTCATCCTCCCCGGATCATCTTTCGATTTCTTTGCCATATCAGAATAAAAAATTAACTTAAAATTTTTCCTTCGCAAAAGTAATTTATTTCAAATAATTTTAAAACAAATACTTAAAAAAACAAAACCAGCGGCTTAATATGCGATAGAATTGATTTACAGCTTAATGAAAGCGAATGCAATATTAGCAATTCTTTTATTAGTTTTGTATTGACAACCGATAATGTAATAATTTGAATATTTATCATGACATCCGGTGACCGTCATCCGGTAGTGTCTTCGGGCCTTCGTGGCAAACCCTGAAACCCTGAAACCCTGAAACCCTGAAACCCTGAAACCCTGAAACCCTGAAACCCTGAAACCCTGAAACCCTGAAATGTACCTTAAAAATCTGACCCTGACCAATTTCAAGAATTACGAACAGACTGAGCTTGAGTTTTCACCAAGAATAAATTGTTTTGTCGGGAACAATGGTGTCGGAAAAACAAATATCCTTGATGCAGTCCATTATCTTTCTCTTACAAAGAGTTTTTTCAATGTTATCGACAGTATAAGCATACGGCACGTGGAGGATTACTTTATAATAAACGGGACATTTGTAAAGGAAGGTGAGGAAGATCAGATATACTGTGCATTTCAGAAGCAGAAACAGAAGGTTATGAAAAAGAATGGCAGGGAGTACCAGAGGCTTTCCTCTCATATTGGCAAATACCCTGTTGTTATGATATCACCTGCCGACAGCGCTCTGATCACTGAAGGCAGTGAGGAACGGCGCAGGTTCATGAATAAGATAATAAGCCAGTATGACAACGAATATCTTGATTCTGTTTTGAAATACAATAAGGCCCTTCAGCAGAGGAACAGGCTTCTCAGGGAATTCGGCGCCTCGGGGAAATATGATAATGATTCTCTCCTGATATGGGATTCACAGCTTGTAAAGTACGGGCTTTATATCCACAGAGCGAGGGCGAATCTTGTGAATGAACTGATACCGGTCATTCAGGAGTATTATTCAATGATCTCATCAGAAAAGGAGAGTGTAAAATTATCATACAGGTCACATCTGTCGGATGGAGATTTTGCTGAAGCCCTCATTAATTCGGTGAGCAAAGATCGTTTCCTGGAGTACACGACTGTGGGTATTCACAAAGATGACCTGATCCTGGAGATGGATGGATACACTGTAAAATCACTGGGATCTCAGGGACAGCAGAAATCATACCTTGTGGCGCTAAAACTGGCAAAATTTGAATACATAAGACGTAAATCCGGTATTCCTCCCATACTTCTGCTGGATGATATATTTGATAAATTTGATGCCGAACGTGTTGAGCAGATCATAAAACTTGTCGGCAACAGCAGGTTCGGACAAATATTCATAACCGATACACACAGGAGCAGACTTAATGAGATACTGGCATCCCACGATACTGATTACAAATTATTCATAATCAGCAACAACAATGTTGAGGAAATTATCCATAATGGTCTGAAGATCAATGAGAAGAAGTAAGACAATATCACTTGCCGAAGCTATTCAGGATTATCTCAGGGAAATGAATCTTGAAAAGGGTCTGAATGAGACTGCACTGATCAGTTCGTGGGAAGAGATTGTGGGTAAGGCAATTGCATCAAGAACCTCAAGGATATACATAAAAGATCAGATACTTTATGTTCATCTGAAATCATCGGTTGTCAGGAATGAGCTTATGATGCTACGGCAGGCTTTGAAAGAAAAGCTGAATGCAAAGGCCGGCTCCGAAATCATTAAGGATATCGTTCTTCGATAATGTGATCAAATGATTTCGTAATCATTACCGCGGATGCGGATATCTTTCCTGAAATTTTTATATGATGTGAACCGGTAATCAGTACCGGCATGATTCAGAATAACCGTTTTATGGTCAATCGTTACAGACAATTCTGAATCAGGATTTTTCTGAATGATAAAATCAGCCAGCAGTAATGCCTTCTCAATACCGTCGCCACGGCTGAAATTCCAGACCTCATCGGGAAGCGCCAGTCTCTGGCCGTCATAAATTGATTCGTCAGACAATTTATCAATGATTCCATAAACCTCACCTGTGCTCTTACCGTTCAGATCATCGAAGCAGACAGGATTACGTTCGATTGCGGCTTTTACAAAGGGAAGCCAGTCTGTCATGTCCATCTGCCTGTAAACATATAAAGTGAGAAGGGCCATTTCTGATTTGCAGGCCGATTTTTGAATTTTGGCGACTATTTTATCCCGGGTATCATCAACAGATATTTCAGGTTTATTGGTTAAAATGTAATTTTTATCCTCTTCAGGTAAACTGGGAATAATCGAAATGAAAAGTGCAAGCTCCCTGAACATTTCACTGATCATTTTACTGCTGACCCCTCCATTAAGATTTATGAACTGATCCTTAACCTCCTGAAGATTTTTTCCCTTATATATTTTTATTATCTCCTCAGCTTTGTTAAGCAGGATTTTACCCTGGAAAGGGCTAAGATAAAATTCGTCACCTTCAATCTCTTTTATCAGAAGATCCCTTGTATCTGCTGAAACACTGTATTTGCTGGTGTGTTCGTATTCAAACATTTTTTCCAGGGTGATATAACGTTTGATCCCTGAACATTCACACTCAGCCTGGAAAAGGGATTTGTATTTTGATTTAAAACGAAGAAAATTAATGAAAACAGGAACGGTAAGATTTGTTACCAGGAATTCCCTCAGCTTTTTTGAGAATATTTCATAAGATTTCCTGTCGATCGAGGCATCTTTATAGATAGTATGAATGTGGCCTGAAATATGACTTACAATTGTTACCTTTTCGTTCTCCATGGCTCTTCTTGCTTTTTCAGAAAGAGAAGTACCGTTGAACCACATGTTTTTTGTAACAATCCTTCGGTTATTGGTTATAAGTCCTTCTTTTTCAAGGATAAAATTCTGGGAATGAAGAGGTGTTGCTATAAGGAATATTTTCTCCAGCGGGATTCCTGCTATAATAAACATTGCCGCAGCATAAAGCGCAGATAATGAGACACATTCCCCTGCTCCGGTAGAAAAATTCTCTTTGTATCTGAAAGCATTCATTGCATCGATGGTCTCAGTTTTCCAGTAGGGTATCACATCAGAATTGAATTTATCAAGACCGAAATGCTTTCTGATATCAATGTCGAAATAATATTTATCACCTTCATACCCGAAAAGTGCATTAGACTGCTTCAGCAGTTCCATATCGAAAAAATCACTGAATCTTTCAATCTCCCGGCTTTTGGTTGTCAGCCCCCAGGTGGCAAGATCGAGATTGAAAACATAATTATGAATTATGTACTGTTTTATCCTGTTGACTTTAAAATTGAAGCTCTTCTTTTCTATATCCCTGAACCACGGGTCATTTCTCCATTCCCAGATTATGGGCGACATAATATTTGCAAGGATCAGAGGATAAAAAAGTTCAGGAAAGATAAAAATCTCCATATCGGAGAGTGTATAAGCTGATGAATATTTTTCAAGGGTTTTTCTGTCAGACAGGTCAACAACCCGGATAGTGTTCATAATTAAGAAAAGGTGTTTTAAATCAGAATCTTTCGATGGCTGAAAAAAAGAAATCTGCCTCCCTGCAGGCATTTTCATCACTGTCAGACCCGTGTACGGCATTCATCCTTACTGATACAGAGTATAATTTCCTTATTGTTCCTGGTTCAGCCTGTCCGGGATCAGTATTTCCGATCAGTTTTTTGAATGCTTCAACTGCATCTTCGCGCCTGAGGATCATTACTACCACAGGTCCCGAAGTCATGAATTCCACAAGACCCTCAAAAAATGGCTTTCCTTTGTGGATTTCGTAAAAAGTTTCCGCCTGAGGAACTGTCATCATGATCATTTTCATTGCTGAAATCTCAAATCCGGCTTCATTTATCATCGCCAGTATGGGACCGGTTTTGCCTGTTCTCACAGCATTGGGTTTTATGATCGCAAAAGTGAAATCACCACTCATTTTTACATTCTTTGTATTACACATGCGGCGCTTCGCTTCAGTAATTATGCTTATCTTTACGCCCTTAAATATGAGCAGCAAATATGCCGGATTTATCCAAATATTCAAAAATATTGTCTGAATATTTTATTAACTCCCGTAATATACTGCTGATCAGTCATATAAATCCTGATGGCGATGCTATCGGTTCACAACTTGCACTCCATCACTATCTTAAAAGCAGAAATATAAAGGCAGATATGATAACTCCGAACAATCTCCAGGAGTTTCTCAAATGGATGGAAGGTTCGGAACTGATCAATATTTTTATCAGGCAGAGGGATAAATGTAAGCGGCTTATTGAGAGAGCTGATCTTATCGTAATGGTTGACTTTAATCAGCCCGACAGACTGGGAGATATGGAAACACTTGTTGCCGGTTCTACTGCTTTTAAGGTCATTATCGATCATCATCTTAATCCGCGGGGATTTGCAGATATTGAGCTTTCAGATCCGACATTTTCCTCAACATCCGAACTGGTGCATGAATTTGTTACCCTGATGAACGGCAGCCCGTTTTACAGTAAACCGTACTCTGAGGCGTTGTATGTCGGAATAGTTACCGATACCGGAAATTTTGAACACGGAACTTATACAAGCAGGACCTTCAAAATTGTTGCAGATTTTTTAGAGAAAGGTATTGAAAAAGAAAGGATACTGGATCTTCTTTTCAGCAATTTCTCGGAGAACAGGTTAAGGCTTCAGGGATTTGCACTGAATGAAAGAATGGTAGTACTTAATGAATATCAGACGGCATATATCTGGCTTACAAAGGCTGATCTTGCTGCCCATAAATATGTCAAAGGTGATACAGAAGGCTTTGTTAATCTTCCGTTATCTATAAAGGGAATAATTTTTTCAGCCTTTTTCGTGGAGAAGAACGGATTTGTCAAACTCTCTTTCCGCTCCAAAGGAAATTTCCCTTCAAATGAATTTGCATCGGAATTCTTTTCAGGCGGGGGACACATGAATGCTTCAGGAGGCGAATACAGTGATACACTTGAAAATTCAATTGAGTATTTTCTGAAAGTACTAAAAGAGAATTTCAGCAGACTGAACGGTGAAAAATAACAGATGATAATAAGAGTTTCAATAATTGCGTTATTACTGATAATACTTAACTCGTGCAGGTCGGCCCCAGAGCAGAAAAATGATAAATCTGTTCCGGGGAAAAAAGAGATGGCAGAACTGAACAGATACCTTATTCAGAAAGACAGGGAGAGAATTGAAAACTATATTGAAAGGAGAGACCTCAGAATGACAGAATCGCCATCCGGTTTATGGTATCAGATAATAAAAGAGGGGAATGGGAAGCTTTTAACTGATAATGACAAAATTATTATGGAATACAATTGTTCGCTGCTTGATGGAACAATTTGCTATTCATCGGATGAAAGCGGACCGGAAGAACTTATAGTCGGAAGAAGCGAGATGCCCGCGGGATTGAACCAGGGATTCAGATTACTTAAACAGGGAGGTGAGGCTGTTTTTGTGATACCTCCTTATCTTGCTTACGGTCTGAAAGGCGACGGAAATAGAATACCGGCCAGATCTGTAATCGTATATGAGATCCGGTTGCTGAACGGAAATGACTGAAACCAAGATGTTATAGTATAATTTTAATAAAGAGAGATGGTAAAAATGAAAAATAAAATTGGAGCTATCGTGATGACGGGTTTTATTGTGATGTTAATTTCTTCCTGTGATCTGACAAAGAAGTATGAAAACAGGGAAAAGGAAGAGATCATGAATTACCTTAGCCAGCATCCTGAACTTACTTTTGAATTGAAGCCGAGCGGATTATATTATCTGGATGTAACAGTGGGAACAGGCCCAAAACCTATTATAAGCGACACCGTATTTGTCTTCTTTTCCGGTTATTATCTGGATGGCAGCAAATTTACCTCAAATGTCGGTGAAGATGCTTATGCTTTTCCTGCCGGAGAAGGCTATGTTATCCCCGGATTTGATGAAGGTGTTATGTTTATGAGAGAAGGAGGTACTGCAAAAATACTTATACCATCATATCTGGGTTACGGTAATTCAGGGTATTATATGCCGGCATATACACCACTGTTATTTGAGGTGGAACTGGATAGTATCGTGGCCGGACCAGGTAAAAAGTAAGATTATTGCAATACATATATGACCAGCCGGTTGTTCAGGCCGGGTTTATCGGTTTTCCACTCTGATATCTTCATTGTCCTGACACATTCGGAAGGAAGAGTTATGTCAGCAGCAATACATAAAAGTGTTTCATTTTTACAGACATTGAGTATTGTTTCCAGCATCTTCTGATTCCTGTATGGTGTTTCCATAAAGATCTGGGCATACCCTCCCTGTGCCTTCTTCTCCATCTCTTTAAGCTTTGCAGCTCTCTCATCCGTTTTAACAGGAAGATATCCGTGGAACACAAAATTTTGCCCGTTAAGTCCGGATGAAATCAATGCCATAATTATTGATGATGGCCCGGTAAGCGGTGTGACAGTTATTTTTTTTCTGTGTGCGATTGCAATAAGTCTTGCTCCGGGATCAGCAATACCAGGCAGTCCTGCCTCGCTCATTAACCCGATATCTGCTCCGTTAATTGCAGGCTCAAGATACCGGCCAGCTCCTGCTTCAGGGGTATGTTCATTAAGCTCGAAAAACTGTGACTCATCAATCGGAAATTCTTTATCAAGCAATCTCAGATATCTTCTGGCACTTCGTATATCCTCAACAATAAAAAACCTTAATTTCCTGGTAATTTCAATCACCTTCTCAGGTATTACACTACGGAAATCTGTTCCTCCGATTGTAACGGGAATTAGATATAAACGTCCTTTCATTCTTAATGATGTTTATCAAATATAAAAATTTCCGGTATAATTGTGGACTCAAAAATCAGTTTTAATGTTTGCCCTTATTGAATTTTAATATAGGTTTGCTGGCAAATAAATCAATTGTGAAAATCACTTTTCTGGGAACGGGAACGTCACAGGGAGTTCCGGTTATAGCATGTGACTGTAGAACCTGTCTTTCTGATGACCCTCATGATAAGAGGCTCCGGACATCTTTATTGCTTGAAAAGGATGATATAACGCTGTTGTTTGATGCCGGGCCTGACTTTCGCCAGCAGATGCTCAGGGCTAATGTGAAAAAACTTGATGCAATTTTACTGACTCACGAACATAAAGACCATATTGCAGGTATGGATGATGTGAGAGCATTTAACTATAAGAGCAGTGATGCCATTGATATATATGCCGAGGAAAGGGTACAGAAAGCTGTAAGAAGCGAGTTTTCATATGTTTTCGCTGAATATCAGTATCCCGGTATACCTAAAATGAGATTAAATCTGATACCGGATTATGGATTTAAAATTAAAGGGATCGATATTTTACCGGTAAGGGTACGGCATCTTCATCTGGAGATCTACGGATTCAGGATCGGTGATTTCGCATATATAACTGATGCAAACTATATACCCCAGGAAAGCAAAGAGAGATTAATCGGCATTAAATTTCTGGTTGTCAATGCTCTAAGAAAGGAAAAGCATATTTCCCATTTTAGCCTCAGGGAAGCACTCGATTTTATAAGAGAAGTGTCACCGCGAAAAGCATTTATTACACATATAAGTCACCAGATGGGACTTCATGATGATGTTAACAGAGAACTACCACCCGGTATCTCGCTGGCGCACGATGGCCTCAGCTTCGTATGCGATGAATGACTCTAAAAGCTTCTCTTCTTATAGCTCTTCAGAAGCTTTTTCTGGTAACCCGATGAGAAATAATATCTGTTTCTGCCCAGCTGTGAGGTGTTTACCTTAGAGGCTTCAGCTCTCTTCTTATAATACGGATTCTGCCTCGAGGGAGCACAGCTTGCCATTATCGCAACAGAAGTAAATAATACAAAATACTTTAATATTAAGACTATTCCGCGCATCCTTTTATCTGAATCAGAAAAGATTTCTAAAATTACAATTATTTAATCAACAAAGCAAACTAAATCCTCATTATGAAGGTTTTTTACTACCCGTAGGGCAATAAAACAATTTTTTTATGAACGTTTTGTTATATAATTCAATTATATTAATGGTGAAATTTTATATTTGACAGATAGCCGTTTATTGCAATTCATTAAGAAAATCAGATGTTGAAATATTTATCTTCATATTTGAACTGGTATATGTGGCTCCTTAACTGGTTTTTTCTGTTAATCTTTTTAACGGGGCCAGCGGTGCCTGCGCAGGAGATTGAGCAGATTGGAATTGAAGCCACGCGGGGATTAGTAACAGGAAGGATTTATTTATCGGACAGTACAATTCTGAGCCCGGGTACTCCCAGACCGCTTTTCAGTTTCCTTCTGAACGGGAAATACTGTACTTCTGCCGATTTTGCCGCGATAAAAAGTGATTCTGTTTTTTCGCAAACGGTAAGCAATTTACTGAGAATAACATTCAGCCTTCCGGTATCATCTGATCCTGGCTGGATATGCGGCATAACCTTCACAAACACAGGTAAAGATACAATTACAATAAGTAATGTCGTCCCCTATGGTGAGGACAAATCATCAGTTTATATCACCGGCAACGGGCCGCCTGATCTGGCAAGGGCATACCTGTTCAGGCCGGGTTTCAGGCCGTTAAGAGTGATACTTCCGGATAATGCATGGGAGTTGGGTTATGCGTCATTTTCTGCCGGTGATCATGCTGTATGCGCCCTTGCAAGAAGAACTGGTGTTGAAGGTGGTTTGAGAAAGAGATATGAGACTTTGCTCCCTCCCGGAGCAGGTGTCCAATATACAATGTATACAAACCTTTACAGGGGAAGCTGGCAGGAAGGTATCCGTATGATGTTCAGAGAGAAATATTTGTTTGATCTTGAAAGATTTGATAACTCATTATACGAAAGGAGAGACCTTGCCTGGATCCGCCAAAGCTACCTGATCGTATTGCAGATGGCATGGGACCGGGAATTTTATGACAGGCAGACAGGCAGATATACATACCCCGAGCTTCTTAAAAAAAATCTTGAGGATTTCGGTAAGATTGATATCTNNCAGCTTCGCAATTTTGTGAAATTAGGTCATGGTTATGGTGTAAAATTCTTTATAGCTTACAATCCGTGGGATAACAGCACAAGGAGGGAAGATCATTACAGAGGGATGGCATCTCTTATAAAAGAGACTGATGCCGACGGGGTTGTCCTGGACACCAGAGGAAGCTCAAGCTATCAGCTGCAGGCTGCTGCCGACAGTGTTCGCAGGGGTGTGGTCATGTATTCTGAAGGAATGGCAGTAGTGAAGGATATGCCCGGTATCGTTTCAGGCCGCGTACATAATGCAATTTATTTCAGCCCCATACTTAACCTCAATAAACTGATAAAACCCGATTTCGCAATTTTCAGGGTATGCGATGTAGGGGAAGATCTTATTCACAGGGAAATTGCAATATCATTTTTCAACGGCTACGGAACGGAGCTTAATATGTTCCGGCCGGGAGGAAGAAACGATGATTTCAGGGCCGATATGGAATATCTTAAAGGCACCACATTTCTTTTAAGACAAAATAATGATGCCTTTACCGATCTGAACTGGACACCGCTTATTCAGACCTCTGCCGATGATATCTTTGTTAACAGATGGTGCTCGGGTGAAAAAACCATATATACCGTTCTGAATATGCGACAGGAAGGATATTCAGGTAAACTCTTTGAAGTAAATGCTGTTAAAGGTAAGCACTATGTGTCGCTATGGAATCATGAGAATCTGATCCCTGAGAACATAAATGGCACATTATCAGTATATGTAAGAGCTGATGGCTGGCCGTCATCCTGGTCAGCAACCAGAAGAGAAGGCTCTCTCGATTGTATTGCCGAATTACCTGATATTCTGAAATCTGAACTTATATCCGGTGATTCAGTCAGGATCAGTTCACCCGGTAAAGGAAAAGTAACAATATGGAAGGGTAATCCTTCATATAGTACTGAAAAAAAGGAGCTTAATATCTTGCAGGATACGGTGATAAGTGTCAGGGACCTGTTCGGTTATTTTGAAGGAAAACTGGTCATTCAGCTGACTGAAAATGAGATCCTTAAAGATGAGAATATTCTGAATCTGAAAGGAGGTAAGCCCTGGATGGTCAGCAGGGTGGTAAAATCGGGACTTGCAGTTTCAATACCATCAGATATGCTACTTGTGCCAGGTAATACATTCTCTTTTCAGGTATCTGCAGAAGAGGATTTTATACCATATCCCGATTTTAACAGGAAGAGCGTGGCGATTGACAGTTTTCTTATCGATAAATATCCTGTCACCAATGCTCAATATTTTGAGTTTATAACGCGGACGGGTTACAGGCCTGCCGATACTGCCCGGTATCTCAGACACTGGTCGTCGGGTATGTACAGACAGGGGCAGGACAGATACCCGGTTGTTTACATAAGTTACGAGGATGCGCTGGCTTATGCAAAATGGGCTGAAAAAAGGCTTCCGACCGAAGCTGAATGGCAACTGGCTGCACAGGGCACCGATAAGAGGAAATGGCCATGGGGGAATGAGTTTCATGCAACAAATTGTAACAATGCATTTGACAGACCTACACCCGTCGATGCATTTGCCAAAGGAGCAAGCCCATACGGCGTCATGGATCTGGTTGGTAATGTTTGGCAGATGACAAACGATATGTATTTTAACGGGACAAATTATTTTTTAATGATCAGGGGAGGAAGTTTTTATAAGCCTGTATCAAGCTGGTGGTATATCCGGGGAGGTCCCCAGCCGCTTGACAAAACCCAGATAATGCTGCTGGTGTCGCCCGGATTCGATCGCGGCGAAACAGTAGGATTCAGATGTGTCAGAGATATTGACGGCAGTAATTTTAAAATAAAAAAATAGACCCCGGGAACTTATTCAGGTTAAAAACTACGTATTAAATACGTAGAACCTAAAATGATAACCTTCCTGCTCCGTTTCCTATTTCCGGCTGGTAAAAATCCGGGATGAGCCCGGTCTTCTCCGTATATATCTTTGCAAGTTTTACCATGAAGTTATCGGCATCTGTTTTTCTGATAACGGAGACCGTACAACCTCCGAAGCCTGCTCCAGTCATCCTCGTCCCGACAACACCAGGAAGTCTTCTGCCCTCATATACAAGTGTATCAAGTTCCACCCCCGTTACTTCATAATCATTTTTAAGTGAATCATGTGAGAGGTTCATTAGTTCTCCGAACCGGGTCAGATTATTTTCCTTGAGCACTTTTACAGCTTCCTGTACACGTCCGTTTTCACTGATGACATGTTTTGCCCGGTTTCTGACCACGGGATCAGCTATATATTTCTCAAGCAACGGCAGTTCATCAATACTTAATTCACTAAGGTTCCTCAACGGCTTAAAAGGCTGAAGAAGTTCTACCGCCTTTTCACATTCCGACCTTCTTTCATTATATTTTGAATCGGTAAGTCCCCGTCTTTTATTGGTGTTGGTGATAATAAGGGAACAATCATTAAGAATTACAGGAACATTTTCATAATCAAGCGTATCACAATTGAGGAAAATTGCATGGTCTTTTTTTCCGAAACCAGTTGCAAACTGATCCATTATTCCGCAATTCATTCCTACAAATTCATTTTCAGCTTTCTGGCTCATTTTGACAAGATCAAGCATACTGAATTCGGCTACAAATAGTTCATTAAGTGCAACAGCGGTAACCAACTCGATTGAAGCCGAAGATGAGAGTCCTGCGCCGTTAGGGACATCACCATAATACAGCAGGTCGAGACCTGAAATATCTTTGTCTCTCCTGAGAAATTCATTTATAACGCCAAGAGGGTAGTTTATCCAGGTTTTTCGTGTATTCCTGAAAAGACCTTCAATAGATGTCTCTTCATCATTGTCGAAATTCAGCGTGCTGAATCTCAGTTTATTACCTTCGGTCTTCCTGATCAGAAGGTATGTCCCGTAGTTTAGTGCACACGGGAAAACATAACCGCCGTTATAGTCGGTATGTTCACCTATCAGGTTGACCCTGCCGGGAGAGAAAAAAAGAACAGGCTTTTCATTCCTGTTCCCGTATTTCTCATAAAATTTGTCTGAGAAATGTTTTTTGTTCATCTGTTACACTTTTAATTTCTTTTCAATTTCGTTGATCTGGCTTCTGAAATGCTTGTCGGTATCAATCAGATTATTGACAGTTTTACAGGCGTGCAGTACAGTTGCATGATCTTTTCCTCCGATATGTGTGCCAATGCTTGCCAGTGAAGCTTTTGTAAGGTTCTTCGAAAAATACATTGAAACCTGACGGGCCTGTACAATCTCCCTCTTCCTTGTCTTTCCCTGGATGAGATCGATCGGTATCTTATAGTATTCGCAGACAATTTTCTGAATGTAATCAATCGTTATTTCCCTTCTGGCAGTGCTTACAAGCTTTTCGACCATCATGCGTGCAAGTTCGAGAGTTATATCTTTTCTGTTCAGTGTTGACTGGGCATATAATGATATCAGCACTGCTTCGAGTTCCCTGATATTATTTGAAATATTTACTGCCAGGTATTCGAATATTTCTTCAGGTAATTCGATCCCGTCGTTATATGCTTTCTTTTTCAGGATTGCCAGGCGGGTATCATAGTCGGGTCTCTGGAGATCAGCCTGAAGGCCCCACTTGAACCTTGACAGAAGTCGTTGCTCCATTCCCTGCAGATCGACAGGTGGTTTGTCGCAGGTAAGGATAAGTTGTTTACCCGACTGATGAAGATGGTTGAATATATGAAAAAATGTATCCTGGGTTTTTTCCTTTCCTGCAAACTCATGGACATCATCAAGTATGAGGACATCGATCATCTGATAGAAATGAAGGAAGTCATTCTTGTTGTTATTTCTTACCGACTCAACAAACTGGGTTTGGAATTTATTGGCATTTACATAAAGGACTGTCTTGTCGGGATGCTTTTCTTTTACAAGGATCCCTATTGCCTGTGCAAGATGAGTCTTGCCCAGTCCTGAATCGCCATAAATCATAAGAGGGTTGAAAGCAGTTCCTCCGGGATCATTTCCCACAGCGATCCCCGCAGAACGTGCAAGCCTGTTACATTCACCTTCAACGAAATTGTTGAAGTTGTAATCGGGATTCAGCTTTGGGTCAAAATGTAATTTTTTTATGCCCGGTATAACAAATGGATTCTTTATCGATGGCTGAGTAACATCGAAAGGCACCTGAAGGGGTTTATTATGAAGGTCGGTCTTATTCCTTGACGGATATCTCACTGTATAAGGTTTTCCATCGGAATAACTGGTATTTTCCATCACGACATTATACTCGAGTTTGGCATCTGTACCTATCTCACGCCTGAGTGTTTTCCTGAGGATATCAATATATTGTTCTTCCAGGTACTCGTAAAAGAACGGACTGGGTACCTGAATTGTTAATACATTGTTCTCAAGTTTGAGAGGCACTATTGGTTCAAACCATGTTTTATAACTGATCGAAGGTATTATATCCCTTATAATTTGCAGACAGTTATTCCAGACATCGTGATGCGTTTTGTTCATTTAGACAGGTTGTTTTATAAGGACGTATTCAAGCTCATTTCTTAAGCAATATTTGTAAAAAAAAAACTTATAAAAAAAATTATTTTTACTTGGTTATATCAAAAATAGTATATGGTTTTATACATCAGTTACTTAACGCATAAAAAATAATCTCTTTTCATAAGTCGCTGTAAATTAAATTATTACATATACAAGATCCCTCTTGTCAGTGTATGACAATTCATTAGAAACTCAAGTTCATTACAAGGCATTATTAAAATAAAAATGCGGATTATTTTAACATGACTTCACATCTCTTTCACGACGAAAAGATAATGTGAATTTTTTAATATACGATCATTCTGATGGAAAATTTTTCTTGCCAAATAAAGAAAAATGTACATATTTTTTTGGATTGGCTTTCAAATCCTGCAAAAGCAGGTTAAGACTCTCAAGGGTGCCTGAGAGGTTTGAATAGAGTGAATCGTCTGTAAGTAATTGTCCGGCACTGCCTTTACCATCATTAAGGTTCCCCAGTATCTCTGATGTATCCTCAAGGGTCTTCTTAAGGTTTGCCATTGAAGAATAAATATCTGAAGCAGCAAGAGTATCGGTAATTAATTCAAGATTGGTTACGGCTTTGCTTATTTTTGGTGAATTATCTGAAAGCATCTGTGAGAATCTGGCAAGGTTTGTTACGGAATTTTTCAGATCGGTCTCCCCTGATCCTACAATTTCATTAATGCTTCCGGTTGTACTATTGAGGTTTGTGACGATATCATCGATGTTTTTCCTGAAACCGGGATCGAGTACTTCGTCTATGGCTGTTATGACTGAATCCAGAACAACAACCAGCGATACCAGCTTATCTTTTACCGGTCCGAACTGTTCTTCAATGCTGACGATAATGGATTTTGAAAGTTTGCCGGGAATTGTATCTCCCGCTTTATAAAATCCCGGACCATCCCCGAAGTTAAACTGGACCTTCATTCCTGCAATGATCGAAACGGGAAGGATTTCAGCGACAGAGTTGACAGGGAGTTTAAAATTGTTACTTACCGAGTATTCAACAAGAAGTTTTCCGCTTGTTCTGTTGAGCAGCCTTATTGATTGTACAATACCGACCTTGAAACCGTTTATTTCAACAGGGCTCGATTCGGCAAGACCTCCGATATCATCATAAACACTGTAATAATAGGAGGTCTTTTTAAAATAATCTTTTCCCTTGAGGAAGTTGAAGAGCCAGATAAATACCACTATAGTTATAAGTGCAACAGCACCTACCTTTACTTCATTGGAGATTTTCATATGAAAATATTATTATTACTGATGTTTATTTCTTCTTTTTCAGGTCCAGCGCCTGTTGTAAAGGTAATATTTTGTTGTCTTTTATAGCTATTACAAATGCATCAGGATAAATTTCCTCAATTTCCCTTCTGTATTTCACCGCTTCAGCATATTCACTGAATTTACCCGTTGCATATTTATAACGCTCCTGTGCATATATCTCGACAATATCGGTAAGACCTTTGAAATTTTCAGATTTAATCTCAGCTCTCGCGGATGCTGATGCAACCTGAACCATGAAGACAATACCATTATTATCCTTATTGCCGGGTTCCTCAATAACAGATATTTCTTTTTTACCGGTCTCTTTGTCCACAACCCTGAAATTGCTCATATTATCGATGTCATTGATATAATCCCTGCAGGCTCTGAAAATTGCTGATGCAAGATAATCCTGGCCCTGTTCCGAGTTAAGGTATATTTCCTCTTCGGCATGTGTGATAAATCCTGTTTCAATCAGTACACTTGGCATTGTGGTATTAAACAGTACCCAGAACCCGGCCTGTCTGACACCCCTGTCATTCCTGTTGGCTCTTTCCTTGAACTGGGTCTGTATTTTCATGGCGAGGTCTGCACTCTGTTTCTGGTAAACATTCTGCATCAGAGTGAAAATAATGTAAGATTCGGGTGATTTGGGATCGAAACCCTGATATTTTGTCGAATAATCCTCCTCCAGGAGTATTACTTCATTCTCTTTCATGGCAACAGCCAGGTTATCTTCATCTTTTGCAAGTCCCATAATATATGTCTCGGGTCCGGAAACATTTTTGTTCTTTGCCCAGTTGGCATGTATGGAAATAAAAAGATCAGCCTTATTCCTGTTTGCGATCTGGGGTCTGTCAAGCAGGTCAACGGTGGAATCGTCGCTCCTGGTATAGACCACTTTAACATTGTCAAGGTTTCTGGTCAGGTATTCTCCTGTTTTCATCGCAATTGCCAGGTTGATATTCTTTTCCTGGCTGAATGACCCCAGTGCTCCCGGATCCCTGCCTCCATGCCCCGGNNGTTTTTATAAACTGTGCCCATGTTTAGTTCGTGTTTTTTTAATAGTTTTACTGCCGACATCATGACGTCACACAAAAACAATACAAAAATAACATTTAAGTTGTATTTTATTCAAGAAAAGCGGTTACTTGTAGTGTTCCTCGTGATGCTCCTGTCTGTTTCACTGTTTTCCCAGGACAACATTATTAAACCTGATTCCCTGATTATCAGGTCAGATTTACCTATTTCAGCAGATACACTATATCTCAAGAGGATATCACCAGATGCGATTGAAAAACAGGTTATCTATAAGGCTGAAGGGTATAAAAGGAATGACCTTGTAAAGAAGACTTCAACTTTGGTAAAAAATGCCGAGGTTATCTATGACAATATAAAGATCACGGCTGATTCAATAGAATTTAATATGGAGACAAACCAGGTTTTTGCAACCGGAATAAGAGATACTTCCGGGACTATTACCGGAAAACCTGTACTGGAGATAGGGTCAGATATTTATAATGCCGATACTCTTACATACAACTTCAGGACCGGTCAGGCTGTGGTAAAGGTGATTGTAACTGAGCAGGAAGATGGTTTGCTAAGAAGCAGGGTAGCGAAAATGCTTGCTGACGGGACAACAAATATCTTCAGGAGTACCTATAGCACGTGTGATGCGGATACACCACATTTCTATATTAATCTTCCGAGAGCTAAAGTTTATCCCGGGAAAAAAATAATCTCAGGACCCGGAAACCTGGTACTTGAAGGGATCCCTTTACCTCTTTTTCTTCCATTCGGATATTTTCCGATCCAGACTAAAAGGGCAGCATCAGGAATAATAATGCCAAAGCCTCATTATGAGGAAGGCCGTGGTTACGCTCTTACCGATGGCGGCTATTATTTTGCCCTCAATAATTATTTCGATCTGACAGTCAAGGGAAATATCTTTACCAACGGATCATGGCTAACCACGGCTGCCACCAATTATAATAAAAGGTATAAGTACAGTGGTAATTTTTCATTTACCTATGCAAATAATGTTAACGGACACAAGGGACTACCTGATTACCGAAAGGCTGCAAATTACAGTATTGGCTGGAATTATGCCCAGAATGCCAAGGCACGTCCTGGTTCCAGATTCTCTGCAAGTGTAAATATGAGTTCAAGCGGATTTGACAGGAATAACAGCTATAACCTTAATGATCATATAACTACACAGAAACAATCAAGCATAAGTTATTCAAAATCATGGACGGGAACCCCCTTTAACTTCTCAGCCAGTATGAATCACAGCCAGAATACAAAAGGGAAATATCCGACGGTCAATCTCAACCTTCCAAAGATGAACTTCAATATGTCGAGAATATATCCCCTTAAAAGCAGGAGAATTGTGGGGCCCTCTAAATGGTACCAGGAGCTTTCATTTTCATATTCCGCAAAGATGGATAACCAGATAAGTACTTATGACAGTTTACTGTTCACAAACAAGGTATGGAATAACATGAAAAGCGGATTCTCGCACGAAATACCTTTAAGTTTCCAGTTACGTCCGTTCAGGAACTTCTCAATTTCTCCCTCGTTATCATACAGCGGGGTACTCTATACCCAGAAGATCAATAAAACATGGAATTTTAACTATTTCGATCCTGAGACAAACCAGTTCAGACCAGCTGTTGTTAAAGATACGCTCAGAGGATATTTTTATGGCCATTCCATTAATCCGTCAGTCAGCGCGGGATATAGCCCTCAAATCTTCGGATTATTCCAGTTTACCAATCCGAATTCAAGGGTACAGGCAGTCAGACATGTAATGAAACCCTCTGTAAGTTTCAGCTATATACCCTTCCTGGAAGGATTGAGTACCCAGTTGTACAGTCGGGTACAGGCTGATACGACAGGAAGAATGGAAGAGTATTCGATATTTGAGGGCGGGATTTATGGAACTCCTTCATTGTCAAGGAGAAGTGGTAATATATCTTTCAATCTTACAAATATTCTCGAGGCAAAAGTGTTTGAACGTGACGATACCACCGGAAAACCTAAAAATGTAAAACTTATAGACAATTTCGGTATTACAACGGCATACAATGTTTTTGCCGATTCAATGAAATGGAGTCCCCTGAATATGGTTATGCGGACATCACTGTTACAAAATATTAATATCTCAGCCGGAAGTAATTTTTCATTTTATGCACTCGACAGCAGGGGCAGGCAAACCGGAACATTTTATTATTCCGAAACAAAGAAACCTCTGCGACTTAATAATGCTACACTGAGTATAGATTTCAGCCTGAATGAATTAATAAACCGGAATGAATCGAAGCGACGCCCGGTTCCACCGCAGACTTCTCCGGGACGCGGTAATATGGATGATTCAGATATTCAGAACAGGAATTTACCCGGAACAGAAGCAGGCGGATCCCGGAATACCGATATTTTTGATGAATACGGCTATATGGAATTTGATGTTCCCTGGACGATGAATGTTGCGTACAGCATAAACTATTCAAAACAATTCAATTCATCGCAGCTCAGCCAGACACTTATGGTCAACGGAAATCTCTCCCTGACAAAGAAGATGAATATTACCTTTAACAGTGGTTATGATTTTACAAGGAAAGAAATAACCATGACGCAGATTATGGTAACCAGAGATCTTCACTGCTGGGATATGTCATTTAACTGGATTCCGAATGGTAACATGAGAATGTGGCAGTTTTCCCTAAGAGTTAAGGCAGCAATCCTGTCTGATCTTAAGTATGAAAGGAGGAAGGATTACCATGACAATTATTAGTCGGAAGTCGGAAGTCCGAAGACGGAAGTCCGAAGACGGAAGTCCGAAGAAAGATTATTTTATGCCCTTCGCCCTTCGCCAATTAATAACTTAAACCAACACAATAAATGAAACGAATAATTAAAACTTCAGATGCTCCGGCAGCAATCGGCCCCTATAGTCAGGCTGTGGAGGTTAACGGAACACTTTATGTTTCGGGACAAATCGGGATTGATCCCGCTACCGGCAAACTGGTGGAAGGTGACATCCAGGTGCAGACAAAACAGGTTTTCAGGAATATTGAAGCGATACTGAGAGCAGCCGGATACAGTTTTGTAGAGGTTGTCAAATCGACGTGTTTTTTGAGTGATATTTCAAATTTCAGGGCTATGAATGAGGTTTACGGGCAAATCTATTTTGAGAATCATCCGGCACGTTCTGCATTCGCAGTAAAGGAACTTCCTTTGGGAGCCCTGATAGAAATTGAGACTATTGCCGTGAAACAGGATCAGTCAGAGTAAAAGAAAAAGACAGGATCAGCATAATCCGGTCTTTGCTATATTTCCATGCAGCATTCTATTCCGCAACAATCTCGAAATCAATGTTAATTTTCACTTCCCTGTGAAGTCTGACGGAAGCCTTATATTTGCCGATCTCTTTGATCTGGTCTTCCGGAAGTGATATGTTTTTACGGTCAATTTCAAATCCTTTTTCCCTTAATGCTTCGGCGATCTGAATTGTATTTACGGAGCCGAAGATTTTCCCGGCAGAACTTGTTTTTGCACCGACAACCAGCTTCAGATCGGCCATCTTTGAAGCCAGTTCTTCAGCTGCAACTTTTATCTTTTCTTCCTTATGAGCCCTCTGTTTTAAATTTTCGGAATGCATCTTTTTTGCTGACGGAGTTGCTGCTATTGCATATCCTCCGGGTATAAGATAATTCCTGCCGTAACCGTCTTTAACGTTAACCAGGTCGTCTTTCTGCCCCAGTTTTTTTATATCCTGTAATAATATTACTTCCATATCTTTTCCTCCTTATTTTAAAAGGTCAGTTACATAAGGAAGCAAAGCAAGGTGACGGGCTCTTTTAACAGCCTGTGCCACTTTTCTCTGATATTTAAGGGATGTTCCGGTAAGTCTTCTGGGAAGAATCTTACCCTGGTCATTCAGGAATTTCTTCAGAAATTCAGGATCCTTGTAATCTATATACCTGATCTTGTTTTTTCTGAAACGGCAGTATTTCTTCTTCTTAACCTCAACTGTGGGTGGAGTCAAATATCTTATTTCCGATTCATTCTGTGCCATATCTTATTCCTCCTTAACTTTAACGGATTCTTTTTGTTTTCTTTTCTTGTCTGCATATTCAACTGCAAATTTGTCCATTCTAAAGGTGAGGAATCTGATTATTCTTTCATCCCTTCGATACTGGACTTCAAGTTTTTCCACAATATTCCCCTGGCCTTTGAATTCAAGGAGATAATAAAAGCCGGTCGATTTTTTCTGAATAGGATAGGCCAGTTTTTTAAGGCCCCAGTTCTCTTCATGAATGATCTCACCTTCATTCTCGGCGATGACCCTCTTGAATTTCTGTACCGCTTCCTTCATCTG
>DNOQ01000315.1:0-6178 GCA_003501665.1 Bacteroidales bacterium
TTTTGCACCTGTCATTCCGGATTCTTCGTCAACCGTAAATAAACATTCAATTTCACCGGTTTTAAGAGTGTCATCTGTGAGAATGGCCATCTGAGCGGCGATACCAATACCATCATCAGCGCCGAGAGTTGTTCCGTCAGCAGTTACCCAGCCATCTCTGATATATGGAATGATCGGATCGTCAGACCAGTTGTGCGCATTATCGGCATTTTTTTCGCCGACCATATCCATATGGCTCTGCAATACAATTGTTCTTCTGTTCAAGAAATCAGGATGTGATGGTCTGGTAATAAGGATATTGCCAATGGCATCCTCTTTTGCAATGAGATTATTCTTTTTTGCAAATGCAAGAAGGTACTCTCTTATCTTCTTTTCATTCTTTGAAAGTCGCGGTATTCTGCAAATCTCTTCAAAGTACCTCCAGACCGGCTCCGGTTTCAATCCTTTAAACAGACTCATTATATCTTATTGTGACACTTATGATTTAATGGTTTTTAGGTTACTGATAGTTTAAAAGGAATGCCCGCATTTAACCCGGTCTATCCCAGTTTCATTTTTTCAACCTCTTCAATATTTCTTTCATTTGTTACAGCCTTGGCCTCGGGTGTATAAAGGAAATCTATAAGTTCGCTGTATCTTTCCATTATCTTGCCCCTGACAATCTTCATGGTGGAGTTCATAAGTCCGTTTTCTTCATTAAAGCCTTCTTCAAGGATCCCTGTTGCCATGGGAAGCCATCTCTGTGGAAACATCTTTCCGTATTTGCCGTTGGTACGGTATTCGTTAACCTCATTTTCGAGAAGATTCAATATGATCCGTTTCCCTTCATCAGAGTCGGCAGTGAGGTTTTTCTCCTCAAGGAATAGTTTAAGAGCATGCTGGTTTGGAACTATCAGAGCAACTGTATAAGGTTTCTGATTATTATATAGCATGCACTGATCTATATATTTTGACTGTTCGGAGATGGCTTCCTCGATACCTTCGGGACTGAATTTTTCTCCATCGTCTGCAATCAGCAGGCTCTTGAACCTGCCAAGAACATAAAGGAATCCATCTTCAGTCATATAACCCATGTCGCCTGTATATAACCATCCGTCCTTAATTGTTTCCCTTGTAGCTGCTTCATTTTTCCAGTATCCGTACATAACATTACCACCTCTGATAACTATCTCACCTTTCTGTCCCACGGGAAGTTCTTTACCGTTTTCGTCACAGATCTTCAGGTCCATATTGTTTACCAGAACACCTGATGATCCCAGTTTGTGGCGTCCTGCTGAATTTGAAGAGATGACCGGTGATGCTTCTGAGAGTCCATAGCCCTGATACATGGGAATACCAAGGGCATAAAAGAATCTTTGCAGTTCAATTTCAAGAAGAGCACCTCCACCAATGAAATAGTCAAGTTCTCCACCATAAGCTTCCCTTATCTTGCTGAAGATTATCTTATCATAGAGTTTAAGGAGTGGTTTTTTTATCTTTTGTAATCCCTGCCCTTTGTTCCAGCCTTCTTTATTATAAGTGTATGATATTTTAAGTGCATGGTTGAAAAGGAACTCAGTCATTTTTCCTTTTTCTTTTATTCCTTTTTCGATATTCTTCCTGAAGTTTTTGGCAATTGCCGGAACGCTCATCATAAGATTAGGTTTTATTTCCTTAAGACAAACGGGGAGGTTTCTGAGAGTCTCCATCTGTGTCCTTCCTGCCTTGACCGATGCTATACTGGCTCCCCTGCCCATAAAAGCGAAAATCCCGCAGGTGTGACCAAATGAGTGATCCCATGGAAGGATCAGCAACGTTTTAAAGAAAGAGGGAATGTCCATCAGACTGTAAGCCTGATAAACATTAGTAATATAATTTCCATGTGTAAGAATGATCCCTTTCGGATCGGCTGTCGTGCCTGATGTATAGCATATATTCGCAAAGTCGGAGGGTTTTACATTCCGTGATAATTCCTTAAAATCCGACCTGTTTTCCTTCGATTCAAGCCACTCTCGTCCAAGCTTCCTCACCTCATTAAAATGAATCTCATTTGGTTCATATTCTTCCTGTGTGTCAAAATGTATTATTTTTTCGAGAACCCTGCACTCTTTTATAATCTGTTTAACTTTCGGGAACTGCAGGGAAGAAACTAATAGCATTCTTGATTCAGAATGATCGAGCCGGAACCTGATCTCTTCGGAATTCAGCTTGGTGGAAAGTGGTACGTTCAAGGCTCCGGTATACAAAATGCCAAGTTCTCCGATCACCCATGAATTGCGGCCTTCAGAGAGGAGGCTAAGCCTGTCGCCTTTTCTTATCCCCAGAACAATCAGCCCCGCGGCAAATTCATAAACCTGTTTCCGTGTCTCCCCATAGGTGGTACCTTCATATTTATCGTGGGTTTTCTCCCAGAGGTAAACATTGCTGTCAAACTTTTCGACACTTTCTTCGAAGAACTGGATTATTGATTTCATTCGAAAATAATAGGATTAAATTATTGTAAATTAATTGAGATGTCTAATATACAAAATCCGTCAAATTTCAAATACTCTGGCTATTTATTAACTTTTTGTATTGCTGTTCAATATTTTATATCTTTGGGCTAAAATAGTGGAAGGCAATTTATTAATTCTTCAGTAAAAATTATGAGACATCTTACTGCAATTATTCTGATTCTGATGATTGGAATGGCTTCATCATGTAAATTTTTCAAGGAAAAGAAGCTTTTTGGCAAAAAGGACAGACTTATGGCTGAATGGCAGGCAAAGCAGGACAGCATAAGAGTTGCTGATTCAATAAAACGCGTAAATGAGAAATTACTGGCAATCGAAAATGCACGGCTCGATTCAATCAGACTCACCCAGGAACAACAGATGGCTCTTGAATTGAAATATAATATTATTGTCGGAAGTTTTATAACACCTGAATACGCGGAATCCTGTGCAGAAGATTATCGTACAAGGGGATATGATGTAACAATTATACAGAAGGAAAACAGCAGGTTCTCACTTGTCGCGGCAGAATCACACGAAAGCCTGAGGAAGGCTGTTGCACGTGTAAATCAGTTCCAGGATACAGTTGAGATGGATTCCTGGATCTATATCAGGAAATACTGACAGGTATATTATTTTCTGACGATCGTTTCTTCACGGTCAGGTCCGACAGAGACCATGGTTACAGGTATTTGTGTCTGATCCTCCACAAACTTAATGTATTGTTTGAGATTTTCAGGCAAATCTGCGAAATCCCTGATTCCCGAAATATCTTCTTCCCAGCCCTGAAGTTCAGTATATAATGGTTCTATATCTGTTTGTCCGAACGGGATCTCTTCACATTTATATCCTCCCGAAATATATGATGTACATACCTTAACCGTATCAAAACCGGACATCACATCGCTTTTTGTCATAAAAAGCCGGGTAACCCCGTTGATCATAATCGCATAATTAAGGGCGGGTATATCAAGCCATCCGCACCTGCGAGGTCTGCCGGTTGTTGAACCATACTCATGCCCTTTATTTCTGAGGATGTTGCCTGTTTCATCTTTCAGTTCCGTGGGGAATGGGCCGCTGCCTACCCGTGTACAGTATGCTTTAAAAATTCCAAACACTTCACCTACTTTTTTTGGTGATATACCCAGGCCGGTACATGCACCTGCCGCGATCGTATTTGATGATGTGACAAACGGGTAGGAACCAAAATCGATATCGAGCATTGTACCCTGGGCTCCCTCTGCAAGCATTCTTTTCCCGGATGAAATCAGGTTATTAATAAAGTATTCCGTGTTAATTATCCTGAACTTCTTCATCATCTCAATACCCTCAAACCATCCTGCCTCATACTCTTCCTGATCAAAGCTGAAATCATAATTCTTAAGAATTAAAAGATGATTCTTTAATCTCTCATTATATAGTTCCCTGAAACCCGGCATCAGTATATCTCCTGCACGTAATCCATTTCTGCCCGCTTTATCGGTATAGGCAGGACCGATACCCTTAAGTGTGGAACCTATTTTTGTGTGTCCTTTACTTGATTCATAAGCGGTATCGAGTATTCTGTGACCCGGTAAAATAAGGTTTGCCCGTGTTGAAATGACCAGCCGTTTAACAAGTTCATCAACGGAGATCCCCAGCGTTTCAATCTCTTTTTTGAATACAGCAGGATCAACCACCACTCCGTTCCCGATTATATTCAGCTTTTCGGGGCGGAAAATACCTGATGGTATTAAGTGCAGAACATGCTTTTTTCCGTTGAATTCAAGGGAATGACCTGCATTGGGACCGCCCTGGAAACGGGCAATTAAATCATAATCCGGACTGATCGCATCCACGATTTTCCCCTTCCCCTCGTCACCCCACTGAAGGCCTAACAGTATGTCAATGTTCATAATAGAATTAAATTAATAAACCTCTGAAAACTTTGCAATTTAAAAAAATATTCAGCTAACCTGAATTCAGACTTTGAATTGTTGATAAATAGACCATTATTGTGTATGATAGTCTGATAACTTCTTTTGGATTGATAATTAAAAACTTCTTAATTTTGAATACCAGTAACTATTTTTTCAATTGTTTGCAGTTGTTTTCACTCATTAAAATCAAAAGAAATGAAATTAAAGATCGGAATTTTGTCATCTGTTATGGTCACCCTTGTCCTCTCATTTCAGAATTCTTATGCCCAGGATGACCTGTTATTCAGAAAGCATCTCGTAACTAACGCTTTTACAGGCTTATATTATGGTATTGCTGCTGATATAATTTTTGAAATTGATAATGCTGCCGCTGCAGGAATACCTGTTATTACATCAGGAGCTTCCGTTTTAGTTCCATTATTGATGAATCCTGAAAAGAAAATAGATTATGACGCCCTGGTTCTCAACGGTCATGGGAAAACTATCGGCTGGGTTCATGGTATGGCACTTGCAACACTGATCGGAGGCGAAAATGCATGGCTCGGCGGTGGAGAAGGTGAAAATAAAAACTATAAAATTACAGTTGGTCTGGGTGCTCTGTCAAGTATTGGTATGGGATTACTGGGCAAATCCCTGGCCCGAAATAATGATTGGTCAGAAGGAAGGGTGGAATTATACCGACATTATGGATGGGTAATGCCGTTTACAGGATTTTCAGTTGCTGCTGCATTTTCAGATGAACCGAGAGTTTTTGGTGGAGCACTTCTATTAGGTGGAGCCGGCGGATATCTGCTGGCCGATAAAATAAACCAATGGCACAATTTTACCAGAGGGGAAGTCAGGGCTGTACAGACACTTTCTACACTGACTCTGGGGCTTGGATATGGCATCCTTGCAGACCGGGCCAACAGACTGGATATTGGGGTGGATGAATTTAAAAGAACAGATTGGCTGCTTCCTGCTGCAGGTGTACTTGCCGGGACTCTGATCGGACATCTCTGGGTAAAAGATACTGAACTTACTCCACAACAGGGTATGATAACTGCTTATGCAGCCACCGGAGGTGCACTTATTGGATTAGGAGGTGCACTGATTACAGGTTCAGATAATATTACGCCTTATTATCTGTTACCTTGTGCAGGAGGAATCGCTGCATATGCAGTGGCAGTCGAAATGATGAGGAAGAGAAACAGTTCTCAGGCTTTCTTACCCGATTCACATAAAAGTAACTTTCAGGTTTCAATTATGCCTCATAACCTCTTCATCAATAATAAAATTGAGCAAAACGGCTACATGATAAATGGCAAACATACAGGATTGCAGCCATTGGTGGCGGCTTCCTTCGTCTTCTGAAATATTCCTTTATAACCCGTTCTGCTTTTCATTTGCCTGATTTCGTAAGTTGCCATAAATATACAGTGAATGATATAAAGGACTGAAATTATTCAGTTCACATGCTGTTTTTATGATCTCACTGATCCTTGGATCACAGAATTCAATTACCGTGCCTTTTTCCAGATCTATTAAATGATCATGCTGCCCGCATTGATACGCTCTTTCAAACTGGGCAATATTCTTCCCGAACTGGTGCCTGACAACAAGATTACAGTTAAGAAGCAATTCAATTGTATTATACAGTGTAGCTCTGCTGACCCTGTAATTCTTGTTTTTCATTGATATATAGAGTGACTCGATATCGAAATGGCCGCTCTGCGAATAAATCTCATCCAGAATGGCAAATCGTTCAGGTGTTTTCCTGTGCTGCTTCTTTTCGAGATATTCAGTGAA
>DNOQ01000315.1:6204-15984 GCA_003501665.1 Bacteroidales bacterium
GTTGAATTATTCTGAGAAGTCTTCCACTCTTTTAATACTCTCGATGCCTTTTATGTTTGAAATTTTAAGTATGAGGTTATTAAGGTCTTTGGTATGATGAACATACAGATCGATAGTGCCTTCAAAGATCCCGTTATTTACCGATACGTTGATATTTGTCATATTCACTTTCAGTTCGTATGATATAATGTTTGTTATATCATTAACCAGACCGATCCTGTCAATCCCGGTAATACTTATCCTTGCAATGAAAGATACCAGTTTATGGATTGCCCATTTAACGGTAACAATCCTGTTCCCTTCATTGGAGCTGAGCCGGATTGCTAAAGGGCACGTCGGTTTATGAATTATAATAGTGCCTTCGGGTGATCTGTATCCTGTTACATCATCTCCGGGGATAGGTTTGCAGCAGTCAGCTATCTCATATGATTGTTCTGCACTCCTGACATCTTCCCGCAGAAGGAAAGGTTTTTTAGTATCTATTTTTTGAGGGGCCTGCTCACTGTCACGGACTTCTTTCTTTCCCCCGATAAATTTAAGATCCCAATATTTGATAATACTTTTTGATTCTGATTTGCGAATGATCTTTTTAAGATTATCAAGGTTTATTATTCCCAGTTCAATACCCGAATAGAGTTCATCTTTATTGGGCACATCGTATGCTACAAGCAGTTTTTTAAGTATTTCAGCATTAGGCGAGACTCCCAGCTCATTCAGTTTCGATTCGAGTATCTCCATTCCTTTCCGGATCCGGTTTACTGTTTCCGTTCTCAGAGCATCCTTTATGGCTTCCTTGGCTCTTGCAGTTCTTACATAGGAAAGCCACTCCCTTTCAGGTTTAGCTATATCAGAAGTTATTATTTCTACCTGATCACCGCTCATAAGGGTTGTATTAAGCGGCAGCAGTTTGTAATTTATTTTGGCTCCGATTGCCCTGTTACCGATTTCTGAATGGATTTCGTATGCAAAGTCGAGGGCTGATGCACCCTTGGGAAGGCTGACAAGCGTTCCCAAGGGAGTAAATACCATTATTTCGGATGAGAAGAGATTCATTTTGAATTCATCGAGGAATTCAATAGGATCTTCAAGGGGATTTTCGAGCATAACACGGATTTTTTTGATCCATTTATCCAGCTCTGTTTCCTGAGAAGTATCGCCTTTATATTTCCAGTGTGCAGCATAGCCTCTTTCTGCTATTTCATCCATCCTCCGGCTTCTGATCTGCACTTCGACCCATTTTCCTTCGGGGCCCATCAACGTAAGATGTAATGCTTCATAGCCGTTTGGTTTTGGCCTGCTGATCCAGTCACGAAGTCTGTCAGGTTTGGGCAGGTATGTGTCCGTAATGATTGAATAGATATTCCAGCACTGTGTTTTTTCAGCAACTTCCGGAATCGGATCGAAAACTATCCTTACGGCAAGAACATCATATATCTCCTCGAATGGTACATTTTTTGACTGCATTTTTTTCCATATTGAGAAGATTGATTTGGGACGACCGTTAATATCGAATTTATAACCGGCTGATGTAAGCTTCTCAATTATTGGAAGAGAAAATTTATTTATGAGTGCATAATACTTTTTTTCACTGAGTTTAAGTTTCGACGCGATCTCTTCGTAGATCTGAGGCTGACGGAATTTAAAGCTAAGATCCTCAAGCTCGCTCTTTATGGAAAATAATCCCAGACGCTGGGCGAGGGGAGCATAAAGGAATATCGTCTCTCCTGCAATCTTCATCTTCTTATGTTCGGCCATGGAATCAAGGGTTCGCATATTGTGAAGCCTGTCAGCTATCTTTATCAGGATAACCCTCATGTCATCAGAAAGGGTAAGCAGCATCTTTCTGAAATTCTCTGCCTGCATCGACGATGAAGCCTGCTTGTTATAAGTACCTGAGATCTTTGTCAGACCGTCAATAAGAGTGGCGATCCTCGGATTAAAATCTCTTCTTACATCATCGAGAGTATAATCTGTATCTTCCACAACATCATGAAGAAGTGACGTTGCAATTGATCTTGCACCAAGCCCGATCTCCTGGTTCACTATCTTTGCTACAGCTATCGGATGTATGATATATGGCTCCCCGGATTTGCGACGCATATTCCAGTGAGCTTCATTCGCAATTTTAAATGCTTTTTCAATCAGCTCAATGTCTCCCGGTTTATTGCATCTCAAAAGATTATTTACAAGAGAATTGTATTCAGCCTGAATACGATTACTGTCCTCTTCATCAAAAAAATCCTTCTTCGCCATAAATTTTATTCGGTACTTTCTCCGGAGAGTTACAAATATAGTGTTATTTCCGGTTGTTTATCAGCGTAATCGTACCGGTTTTTGAAATGGTGTTGCCCGATGGTGCTTTGGCCCTGAGAAACCATAAATATACTCCCTCCGGCAATATGCCCCCGTTATAAGAGCCATCCCACTTCTCCATAAAATTCCTGCTTTCAAAAATTTTCCGGCGCCTCATGTCGGTAATCAGGAGATGGTAATTTTCGGGTGTAAATGATAATACGGGATAGAAGAAATCATTAATTCCATTTCCGTCAGGAGTGAAAGTATCAGGTACCGTAATTACTTCCATAACACCGATACAAAGTTTCTGCGAAAGACTTGTCCCGGGATCTGCATATGGATTTGATCCTTCATAAGCCTTAAGAATGAAACAAACCTCTCTCCCTGACACCTCATACATTATGTCGGAATACTTTATATTAAACAGTGTGTCAGCCGGAAACGTTGTGCCGGCTTCCCTGTAACCTTCTCCGGTATCCATCATAAGACTGTAAGAACCAACACCTCCATTCCACTCCCTGTAACCATTCCACTTCAGGTTTATTTCATCCTTATCCTGTATAACTGATAAAACAATATTTGAAGCAATATTCGAACAGAGTACAGGTATCCCGCAATTATTAATTGCTGCCAGCCTGTAATAATTAACTCTTCCTATGTCTGCTCCGGCATCCGTATACAACAACGATCCTGTCGCTGATAAAAACTGATGTATCTGTTTAAAACTTGTCTCATTGCCTGTTTTTCTTTCAAGCCGGTATGAGTTTATTTCTGAAAGCGGATCAATACTGAATGAGAGGTTAATGATATTGTCTTCTCCCACAGTTGCATAATCTGCATTGATCCAGTACGGAGGCCTCTGCATTTTTGTCAGGAGGCAGGATTTGTTTGAAACCGATACTTTTTTGCTTTCAAGGTTAGCTTTGATTTTGAAACAATAATTCAAATCATTTTCAAAATCTTCATAAAAGAAAACAGTATCCCGGATATTATGAGCTATTTCATTAAATACACTGTTTCCAACTGACCGGAATATAGAATAATTTGATAATGAATCAGGTTCGGAACGATAATTGTTCCAGTACAGTCTTATTTTGTTATTGCATGTATCAATGGCTGATTGTAAGAATATTGTGCCGAGTGCGTTTGAAAATTTGCCGGCCCCCCTCCCTGAATTATCAAATGCTGATACAACATAATATTCATACCTGAATGATGTAAAAGGTCTGGAAATTGAGTGAAATGTTGTGGCACCACCCCATACGGTGTCAATAATTTCTGCAGAATATCCTCCTCCCTGATATTGGGGGTCGTAATAATAATAGTAAATTATGTATCCGGCCACGTCTGTTGACGGACTTATTTCCCATGATAAATCAATTACACCGGTTAATTCATTTATGGTGACCAGATTTAGTAATGGCGGGTCCGGGGGTATGAAATCAGTTTGTCCTGATATACCGGTAGAGATGGCCATCAAAATTATATATAGCGTAAGTTTATATCTGATCATATCAAAAAATACTGACAGTGTCTATTCTTCAGACTGATAATGACTGAAAGACAAACTTAATTAAAAAACGGAGAAGCTTTGGTAATGTTTTTATATTTGCAGAATTATGTTAAGAAGCAGGTTTCTGAGGAAGATATTGCATCCTGAAGCGGAGAGTACCGGGCAGGTTAACCTTGTTTACATTCTAAGCCTGGTAGTGGGTTTGCTCAGTTCACTTGCGGCAATAATTCTTAAAAACTGCATTCATTATGCCCACGAGTTCATTTCGAAGGGAATAACTGAAGGATCAACAAGCTACCTGTACCTTGTATATCCTTTGGCAGGTATGTTCCTGACAGTCTTGTTTGTGAAATATATTGTAAGAGATAATATAGGGCACGGAGTGAGCAGGGTCCTTTATGCAATTTCAAAAAGGAAAAGTTTTCTGAAGGCTCATAATACATGGACATCGGTAGCAGCATCAACAATAACCATCGGATTCGGGGGCTCTGTAGGTGCTGAAGCTCCCGTGGTCCTTACAGGATCTTCCATAGGTTCAGCTATCGGAAGGTTTTTCAGACTGAATTACAGAAGTATCACACTGCTGATCGGATGCGGTGCAGCAGGTGCAATAGCCGGAATATTCAATGCACCGATAGCGGGTATTGTTTTTACCATCGAGATTTTAATGCTCGACCTTACAATGTCTTCAATTGTTCCTCTTTTAATTTCATCGGTAACTGCTGCAACAACCACATACTTTCTTATGGGGGATGAGGTCCTGTTTTCTTTTGCGGTAACAGAAACCTTCAGTATCAGTAATATACCCTGGTATCTGCTGCTTGGAATCGGTTCGGGAGTTTTGTCATTATACTTTTCAAAAACAACATTATTTATTGAAAGTAAGTTTGAGAAGATCCGTAATACATTCGTACGCCTCGCAATAGGGGGAGGAATTCTGGGAATACTGATATTCATTTTCCCCCCTTTTTATGGTGAGGGTTACGATACCATAATGCTTTTTCTGAAGGGAGATACAGATGCGGTTTTCAGAGACACCATAATCGGTAATTATCAGAATAATTATCTGATACTGTTATTATTCATGCTATGCCTCGTTCTTTTAAAGGTATTTGCTTCAGGCATAACAAACGGAGGAGGAGGTGTTGGCGGTATTTTTGCTCCCACACTGTTCATTGGCGGCATCAACGGATATCTGTTTTCGGATGTTCTGCACAGGGTTTTCAATGTGAGCCTGCCTGATAACAGATTCGTACTGGTGGGAATGGCGGGAATGATGGCCGGAGTTATGCATGCCCCGCTGACTTCGATCTTCCTTATTGCTGAAATAACGGGAGGCTACGACCTCCTGATACCCCTGATTATTACATCAACGGTGGCTTATATTACCGTGAGGAGCTTTGAGCCCCATTCAATATACCATGTCCAGCTGGCGGAAAGAGGAGAACTTATTACTCACGACAAGGATAAGGCGGTAATGACAATGATGGACTGGAAAAAAGATATCGAGCTCGATCTTGTTAAAATCCGGCCAGCAGATACTCTCGGAGATCTGGTAAACGCGATATCGAAGTCGAAACGGAACCTTTTTCCTGTTGTCGACGAGTACAATATCCTTGAAGGTGTGGTTTCGCTCGACGATGTAAGAGAAATTATGTTCAATACTGAATTATACGATAATACGTATGTTAAGGACCTTATGACCATTCCTCCCTCATACATCGATAAAAGGGAGACGATTGAAACGGTAATGGAAACATTCAGGAAGACGGGAGCATGGAATCTCCCGGTACTCGATAACGGGTATTATGTAGGGTTTTTATCAAAATCAAGAATTTTTACCACATACAGGGAATTACTTGTTCAATTTTCAGAAGAATAGAAAACTAAACAAAAAATTATGAATAACGATAAAGTGATTTTTGACATCATTGAGAGAGAACGTCAGCGCCAGCTTAATGGCATTGAACTTATTGCTTCGGAAAATTTCGTCAGCAACCAGGTACTTGAAGCTATGGGATCGGTTCTTACCAATAAATATGCTGAGGGATATCCTGGACACAGGTATTATGGCGGTTGCGAGATTGTAGATGAATCGGAACAGATTGCTATTGACAGACTTTGTCAGCTTTTCGACGCGGAATATGCAAATGTCCAGCCTCATTCGGGAGCACAGGCCAATATGGCTGTTTTTATGACAGTACTTAAGCCCGGTAATACCTTTATGGGTTTAAATCTTGCACACGGGGGACACCTGTCACACGGATCACCGGTCAATTCTTCCGGTATCCTCTATCGTCCGGTAGCTTACGGAGTTAAGGAGGATACAGGTATGATTGATTACGACATGATGGAAGAAATTGCACTTAAGGAGAAACCTAAAATGATAATCGGGGGAGCCTCGGCATATTCCCGTGAATGGGATTATGAAAGAATGAGAAAAATTGCCGACCAGACGGGTGCATTATTCATGGTTGATATGGCTCATCCTGCAGGACTGATTGCTGCCGGCCTTCTTAAAAACCCCCTGAAATACGCCCACATTGTTACTTCAACAACTCATAAAACCCTCAGGGGACCAAGGGGCGGAATAATACTCATGGGTAAGGATTTTGAAAATCCGTGGGGAATAACCACTCCCAAAGGAGAAATAAGGATGATGTCCTCACTTCTTAATTCGGCAGTCTTCCCCGGTGTCCAGGGAGGACCGCTGGAACATGTGATAGCTTCAAAAGCTGTTTCGTTCGGAGAAGCTCTTGATCCAAAATTCAAAGATTACCAGAAAAGAGTGAAAACAAATGCGTCAGTCATGGCAGAATGTTTTGTAAACAAAGGCTATAAGGTAATTTCCGGAGGTACCGACAATCATCTGATGCTTATTGACCTTAGAACCAGATTCCCTGAAATATCAGGAAAGAAAGTTGAAAATGCTCTTGTAAGGGCTCATATCACAGTGAATAAAAACATGGTTCCGTTTGATACACGATCTCCCTTTCTTACATCGGGACTCAGAGTAGGGACTCCTGCAATGACAACCAGAGGATTAAAAGAGGAACACATGCCTGTAATAGTCGATCTTATCGATGAAGTTATTTCTGATATTGATAATGAGATTGTTATTGAAAGGGTAGGCGAAAAGGTCATTGAAATGATGAAACCTTTCCCTTTGTTTGCAGTATAATGGTTTGATAATATATATTCATTATCTTTATAGCAATACCCTTATTTCTGATCAGGTATGACTAAAGAGAGGCTTATCTTTATTGTTGATGATGATCCATTCATTAATACACTGGTAGTAAAAAGATTTACTTCAGAGGGTTATACTGTCCGTGCATTTGAAACAGGAGAAGAGTGTCTGGATACTCTTGAGAGTAATCCCGGACTTATTATCCTTGATTATCTGTTCACCAGGCAAAGTCTCATATTTTCAAACGGAATGGAGATATTCAACAAGATCAGGGAATTGAAGCCTGATATTCCGGTGATCATGCTTTCCGGTCAGGATAGCGGAGAGGTAGTACTTGAATTTGCACGGAAAGGTATCATTGATTATATTATAAAAGACAACAATCTCCTGGACAATCTTGCTGCAGCAATAGGAGATGTTTTTAACAGGGAGGTCTGACCCTTATTTCAGTATAAAATTATATGTAATTGTTCCTTTCTGGATGAAAGGAGCATTCGGATTGGAATCAAATTGTGCCTTAAGTGCTGCTTCTTTAGCGACTTTAAGAAGGTATTCATCGAGTGTATTTGATCCCCTGATGCCCGGGACTGCCTGTGTTACCTTGCCTGACCTGTCAACACTCACTTCAACGACAACCCTTCCTTCGCCCTGATAATTATATTCGGGCAATGGCAGGCGCTGAACTCCTCTTCCGGCAAGATCATAAGAAATACCCTTGTCGCCAAGTCCGCTGCCTTCACCCCTGTTCTTTGAATCGACGGAACCTTTAGGAGATCCCTGGTTTCCCGGCCCGCCTGCAACTCCTTCTCCCGTCGAAGGTGTACCTGCACTCTTTGATCCTGCAAGTGCATCCCTGGTGCGGCTCATAATATCTGCTTCCCTTTTCTGCTCGGCTTCGATCCGTTTTCTTTCAATTTCTTCCTGCTCCCGTCTGATCCTTTCCGCTTCCAGTTCGGCCCTTCGTCTCTTTTCAGCTTCCAGCTGCTCAAGCTTCCTCTTTTCAGCCTCAGGATCAACCTTTTTGACTTCCGGTGCTTCTTCCGTGTCCTGTGTAAGAAGAGGTTCTTCAGCAGCAGTTACAGGAGATACCGCAGGAAGTGGTGCAGAGGCTTCCTCTCTTGAAGGGGGAGGTGAAGGTTCAATCATCCCCAGACCGGTTTCTTCGGTTCCGAAGTTTACCAGAATCCCTTCTTCATATTCCGGAGGCTCGGGAGCTGAAAAACCCAGAACAATCAGTAATACAAGAGTAACAGCATGTATCACAATTGTACCTATGATTCCTTTCTTTTTCTCTGACGGAATCCGGTAGGGATCGTTATTTAGGTGTGGTTGCAATTATTAATTTATAATTATTCGCCTGTGCAATGTTTAAGACTTCAACAACACTCTCAAACGGTACACTCTTATCCGCATGAAGTGAAATATAGGTATCCGGATTACTGCCAAGCTTCTGTTTAAGTATCGTTTCCAGGTCGGCAAGTGTAACTGGTTGTTGTTCAACATAATATCTTTGATCGGCCGTTATTGAAACAGTGGTCTGCGGCTTTGCAGAAGTCTGAGCTGAACCTTTCGGAAGAAGAAGCTTCAATGCTGTAGGATGAACAAGTGTTGATGTCAGCATGAAAAATATAAGCAGATTAAATACCACATCTGTCATCCCGGTTGAGGAAAAGCTGATACTGATCTTATTTCTTTGTGAAAAAGCCATTTCTGAAATTATTAAACCGGTTCGTTCAAAATATCCATGAATTCCGTAAGTGTAGCTTCCATATTAAAAACAACTCTTTCGACCCTTACGACAAGGGTATTGTAAGCAAAGAAACCAAGAATACCGACAATAAGGCCGGCCACGGTGGTGATCAATGCCGTGTAAATTCCGTCTGAGAGAAGAGAAACCTCAATATTATTTCCTGCCTGCGACATTGCATAAAACGACTTTACCATACCGATCACAGTGCCCATGAATCCCAGCATCGGTTCAGCTCCTGCAATTGTTGCAAGAGTCGGGAAACTCTTTTCAAGCTTCGATATCTCAAGTTTTCCGGCATTTTCTATGGCAGTACTGATATCCTGCAGAGGTCTGCCAAGACGGTTAATACCCTTTTCGATCATCCTTGCAGCCGGGCTGTCAGTCGATTTACACAGGGCAAGGGCAGCTTCCACCTTACCGTCGTGGATATAATCCTTGATCCTGTTCATAAAATTCTGATCCTGCTTTGTAGCCCTCCTTATTACATAATATCTTTCTATGAAAATATATGCAGCCACAAATGATAATAATACGATGGGGATCATAACCCATCCGCCCTTAATGGCAAAATCGAGAAGAGTCAGATGTGTATCGGCTGCCGGTTGGGCAGGAAGAGTAACATCCTGCATCATAAACTGTAAAAATCCCATATTAATTCTATTATTTCCGTTTAATTATCCGAATATCTTTTTTGTTTCACGTGCGAATATATTAAAAAACGTATTTATACTCTATTGTATTATACCCCGTTAATAACAAAGCCCCGTTTTTTATTAACCGGACATTATCTGTACGGCAGCGGTATAACTTATTGATCTGACTCATAAAGAGCAGGTTCCTCCTCTCTTTTCATCCCGGATTTATTATTTTTTCTGATGAGATCAGAGAATTTATCGAAATCCTCTCTGAAGAATAAACCGAAGCCCTGGGTATAAGGAGTTCCTTTTCCGGTATAAGGATTGTTGAATCTGTTAAAGAACTTGAACCGGAACTTTTCGGTTAATCTATATTCAATATCGAAATCACCGGTTA
>DNOQ01000417.1 GCA_003501665.1 Bacteroidales bacterium
CTGGCTATCATTCATTTATCTCGTAATGTCCGTTATTATCTGTCAGTTCATAAATTGTTCCACCAGCTTCTGTTCTGTTATTTTTACAGGTTCTTAAAATTGGTATGGGACCATTAAAATTTTTATTCCAGTCAACGTCGAAAGTATCTGCAGAATACCGGGTGAAGTAGTTTTTTGAATTTTCTAACGGCAATGGGATGGGGTCCGGTTTATGTTTTACCCTGTCAATCTCTATCAATATTTCGGTATATTTTCGCTTTGTAGATGCCATTTCATATAATGAGTAGACAGGCAACGAGCCCGATTTCCGGGAAATCACTCCCACAGGAGCAAGCAGGAAGAAAGGGGTTTTCTTTCATTTTGTTAAACATGGAAGACATTTCCACAAACCGGATGTTTTTATTATTGGTACAATTCACAATATGTATTTTGAAGAGGTCAATCATTATTTCCTGAAGTATTACCGTCAGATTTATATCTTCTGTCTGCTGTTCAGGATCCTTTTATCCCGGTGCAACACCTACTGCAGACTTACTGATTCTTCGGCCGTTGGTGATTTTTTCTGAAAATTCATAAAAGTGTTGCAGCGTTTAAATGTTTTTCTGCGTATCAGTTTTGTGTATTAAACCATAAAATAACATTTATTAACAGTCAGGAGTAAGCTTTACCAACCATTTAGTCTGTAAATAATCTATAAAGAAAAACTTTGAGAAGACATATTTTACTTTTAACCGGACTTGCATTATTAGTCTCCTGTGAAAAGGGCGAGATTTTGTCAAATACAAAATTATGTGACAGTGAATATTTTTATTACTCTGGCGGCTCAAAGATATATCTTAAACACTCATTATCTGAAATATGGATTGAATTTGAACAAAATGAGGTCACAAGTGAAATAGCAGAATCAATTCTAAAAAATTATTCTTTCATAGTCGCCGGCTTCACATCTGCCAATAACTATAATAGAATTAAAGTAAGAATTAATGAAAAGTGTGACTGCACAAACTTCAAAAACTACTTAAAAGAATTAAATAAGGATATTGAAATATTGTCTGCCACACCAGTATTTTACACCTCAGACAATGATCCAGACTCTTATTTGATTTTATTGAGTGAAGTTCTTACAAAAAACAATGAAAATCTGATTTCTGAACCTGATTTTATAAATTATGCTGAAACAGTCAATTTAGAATTAATTGAATCAAAATATTCCTCTCAGCATTTTAAAGTGAAAGAAGTTAAAACTGGTTTTGAGGCCCTGGAAATAGCCAATCAGATTTATGAAACCGGTGAAGTTGTATATTCTCATCCTAACTTTATAGCAAAAATTGTACTTCATTAAACAAAATAAACCAGCACCTAATATCGTGTATAAAACATTGGGATGTCAGTTGTTATGCATAGTTCCTGCCCCGCGTCGGTCCTGCCTCAGGCGGGATGTTGGCGGATAGTTGCGAAGCCCGCATTCCCCAGCGTTTCATACACGTAACCGTTATATTATGATGAAAAACAATGTAATAGCTTTTGTGGCCGGTCTGACTGCTGTTATTCTTACCGGCTCTTGTTCAAAGACAGACAATAATGAACCCGATCTGACGCCAAAGAGCATTACCCTGACTTCAGAAGCACCCCAGGCCATACAGAGCAGCAATGAATTCGGCTTAGAACTTTTCACGAAGGTTGCTGAAGAAGAAAACAAAAACCTGATGCTTTCACCCCTAAGTGCGAGCACTGCCCTTACAATGCTGCTCAACGGTTGTGGTGGAGATACCTATACCCAATTGCAGGGGACACTTAACTACCCTTCCGGAATGACGATCGGTGATATCAATGAAGTCTATAAAAGCCTTGTCGATCAGCTGCTGAAGGCTGATCCCAAGGTTAAGCTCGCACTCGCAAATGCAATCTTTTACCGTAACGGTTTTACTGTTAAGGATCCATTCCTTGCCGTCATGGATAATGATTACAACGCTGAAATAAAGGGACTCGATTTCAGTGCCCCGTCAGCTCTTACAACAATCAATAAATGGGCAAGCGACAATACCAATAAGAAAATACCAAAGGTGTTGGACGAGATAGACGGTGATGCAGTAATGTTCATCATGAATGCCCTCTATTTCAATGGCGACTGGAGTTATCAGTTCGATAAATCACTGACACAGGAGCGTCCTTTTTATCCCGACGGTGGTAATTCGGTGGATGTCACCACAATGAACGGTGAAGTTGGTTCGAAGGTTACCGGCGGTAATGGTTACAAGGCTATTGAGATGCCCTATGGACGAACAAACTTCACTATGGTGGTGATAGTTCCGGATGAAACCCTAAGTGCTTTTTATCCTTCTCTTACACCACAGACATGGAATAAGATTACTTCTGACCTCGACGGTATGGACGAATTCGGTAAAACAATAGTCTTCATGCCGAGGTTCAAGTTTTCGTACGAGAAGTATCTCAATGACCAACTGCAAAGCATGGGGATGGTTGATGCCTTCATTGATGGCGTGGCAAACCTTTCAGGTATCTCAAACAGTTCGATTTACGTCAGTTTTGTGAAGCAGAACACTTTCGTTGAGGTTGATGAAGAGGGAACAGAGGCTGCAGCGGTAACAACAATCGCTATTTTTGAAACGGTTAGTATGCCTCCACAGCCAAGACAGTTCGTTATTGACAAGCCGTTCATCTTTACAATACGTGAACGGACAACAAATACCCTTCTATTTTTAGGGCAGGTGGTGAATCCGCAGTAATAAGGCGGAGGGCGAAGGGCGGAGAGCGGGGTGAAGCGATGAGCGGTGAGCAGTGAGCTATGAGTTGTGAGTTATGAGTTGTGAGTTGTGAGTTGTAGTAATTTACCGAATACCGATTACCGATTACCGAATACCGAATACCGATTACCGATAAAGGAACAGAGACAAACCATAAAAACAAAAAATTTTATATGAAACCTTCAGTTAAAACATTACTAACGCTGCTGGTACTGGCAGCAGCCCTGTCCGGTTGTATGGACAAGACCTTTGAACGGATAACATACGAGGCAAACGTGCCTGTATATATGTCGTTCGATGAATTCCGTACCAGTTTCAATAAGAGTGACGCCATTGAAATCTCCCAACCCGGGAAGATCTATTTCAAGGATGATTATCTTTTTGTGAACGAGGTGGGAAAAGGAATACATGTCATCGATAACTCCGACCCGGCGAATCCCCGGAAGACCGGTTTCTACGAAATCATGGGGAATGTTGATATGGCTATCAGGGGAAACATACTGTTTGCCGACAGCTATATTGACCTGGTTGCCATTGATATCACCGACATTAACGATCCGGTTGAGATCAACAGGATTGAAAATGTCTTTCCTGAGGTTGTACCGGAAGGAGACAGGTGGAAACCTTATGCCATGGTTGATAAGTCGAAGGGTGTTATAGTTGACTGGGAAGTAAAGACAGTCACTGAAGAGCGTGAACCTGGGAGCAATTGGGGAGGTTGGATATACAGGGAGAAGTTTATAATGATGGCAGCCACTGACGGAGGTGCAAACTGGTCGGCCGGAGCAGGCACTGCCGGCTCAATGGCAAGATTTATGCTCAATGACAAGTATCTCCATCTTATTGCACATCCCTGGATGCTGAAGACGGTTGATGTTGAAAAGGCCGACAAAATGAGTATTGTGGACAGCATAAACATTTCCCGCAATATGGAAACACTTTTCCTGCTTGGGGGAAAAATGTTTGTCGGAACAACTACCGGCATGCTCATATATGATGTGACAGATGCGACAAAGCCCAGGTTGATATCACATTATGACCATATTACTGCCTGTGACCCGGTGGTTGCCGACGGTAACTATGCCTATGTGACCCTGCGTACCGGCACCAGGTGTACCAACGGACAAAACCTTCTCGAGGTCATTGATATATCATCAATTACAAATCCCTATCTGGTGAAGTCATATCCCATGTACAATCCGCACGGACTAGGTATTGACGGGGATTTGCTTTTTATCTGTGATGGTACGGCCGGACTGAAAATTTACGACAGGTCCGATCCGCTTGACATTATAAACAAGAAGCTGGCTCATTATCCTGATTTCTTTACCTATGATGTCATACCCATGGATGGTGTACTCATGCTGGTTGGAGAAGAAGGAATATACCAGTATAATTATTCCAATCCCAAGAACATTGTTCAGATAAGCCACATTCCAATAACCGGTGTCGAAAAGTAAAACATGAATCTGGTAAGAATCTTTACGGCTATTATTCTGTTTGCATTAACTGTCACTCTTCATGCGCAGAAGAGGGAAAAACAGACAGTTGTGATTAATAGCGGTTCCCGGTTAACGGGTACCATACTGGTCGATTCTTCAGACTATCTGAAACTGAGAATAACGTCCCCTCAGGTTATAACACTAAGTAAATCAGAGGTATCAGTGATCACACCGGAACAGAGAACTGAAAAGCCTGTAATAGACCGGAATGGCTATTCGATAAGGATCTCTGTTTCGGCATTGACAGGCCGCAACGGTGAAGGAAATACCGGGAGCATGAGCATTCACCTCTCAAACGGATACCGGTTCCGGAACGGGATAAGTGTCGGTTTCGGAACCGGGTTTGAGGGACTTGACGTCGCAGTTATGCCTGTATATAGCGACCTGAGATATAATCCACTCAAATCACGTTTCTCACCCTTTATATGGATGAAGAGCGGCTGGTCATTCGCTTTTGGAGAGCTGGATAATGGGCCATATTATTATTATGGTTATCCCAAATCGCAGGGCGGATTCATGTTCAACGCGGGAACAGGAGTTGAACTCGCTTCATGGCGAAGGAATGCGGTGAACATAGGTATAGGTTATCGTTTTCAGAAGATTACTTACAAATACGATCATAACCAGAATGAAGAAATTATGAATGAGATAGTTACCTGTTTTAACCGGGTTGAGGTGCAGCTCGGTTTTATATTCAGGTAAAGCAGAAATATGAATAATTCAGTCATAAAACCATCCAAATTAAGTTATTTTGATGAAGCTTAATCTGGATGTTAAGAATGAGAAGTCGTGAAAAAGAAGAAAGGACATTGTCGGACCTTGAGCTTATCAGGCGTTGTTCGGAAGGGGAACCTCTTGCACAGGAGCTTCTCTACCGACGCTATTTCTCATTCGCAATGTCGGTTTGTGTCAGGTACACCAGAGATCAGTATGAGGCCATGGAGATCGTTAATGACAGTTATATGAAGGTGCTCGGCAGCATAGGGGAATTCGATGGTTCAAAACCTTTCAGGTCGTGGTACGGCAGGATCCTGGTTAATTCGGCTATTGACAATTACCGTAGGAATGTAAAGCATACATCACACCTGCAAATAAGCGATCTGGAGGCAACAGAAGACCAGGAACCCACGGTCAGTGACGAATTGTCGGCAAATGAGATCCTTTCTCTTTTCAGCCGGCTGCCGGATAATTACAGGGTCACTTTCAACCTGTACGAAATAGAAGGTTATTCCCATGAGGAAATTGGGCAGATGCTTGATATCAGCACTTCGACCTCAAGATCGAATCTTTCCCGGGCAAAAAAAATGCTCCGGGAACTGTATAAAAGAAATATCAACCCTGAAAAGAGGAGCAATGAAGCAGTTTGATGACATATTCAGGGAAAATGTAGAGAAGGCTTTCAGCAACTACAACGCCGATCACCTTGCCGATGAGGGATGGAATTCGTTCGTCGCAGGAAAAAAAGGACAGCCCAGACGTGCAGCATTGATCCCGTTCTGGGCAAGGGCAGCTTCAGTTATGTTGATAATTGGTCTTAGTGTATTCATCGCATACAGGATATCCACCCGGCAGACAGCTCAGGAAATCATTACCGCAACTGAATTTGCCGGAAAGAAGGATGAGGATCCGGTTGTGCCCAACGAAGCTGCGAAACCGGTTATACCGGTGATTGCATCATCAGAAAAACCTGAAAGCAAAGAAGGGCAGATTGATAATAAGGCAGCTGAGAACCGGCAAGCTTATTCAGGCGGGGATTCACTTTTGGAGCTGATACCTCTGAAAAAAGAAAGAATATTGCTCCCCGGGATCGCGGAAACCCGGTTCTTAAAACCGGGACTCTTACCAGATTTTCCTGAAGCAGGAGTAGTACAAGAGTTACACGAAAATATTATAACAGAAGATGTAGCACCTGAAAGCATGAGGTCAGCAGCTGTGATGTCTGAAGGCTTTAACAATGTTGAAAAAGCATCTGATAAGGAAAAGAGTTCTGGAAGGAGTACACTCATGGCTGGCTTCTCGGGGTTAATGGCGCAGACCGGAGAAACAAGCTCTCCGGCCACCGGAATATCCGTGGGATTTTATTTCGATCAGAAGATCACAAAGAAAATCTCGGTCCGTCCGGGTCTTGCACTTGCCATGCAATCATTCGGACTGGAAAACGGCAATAACTCCGCCGGAATAAATTATTCCTTCGAATCACTTTATGATGGGACCAGTGCCATACCCTACTCATACAACGGACACTTAAGTATGCTGGCTATGGAATTGCCGCTGAATCTTGTTTTCAGGATCATAGACAAAGAACGTTCCGGCTTTTATGTTTCTGCCGGGGCCTCGACCATGTTCTATTTAAGCCAGCAATTCACGGCCGATTTTGTTAATGAATACACAAAGGTAAGTTACGATAACATGACCAGCCAGTATTCTTCCGAAACCCGTTACTCAACCGTTGAGGTCGAAAAAGAATACGGTGCATTCAGCCATGCAGACTTTTTCGGTCTTGCCAACCTGTCGGCCGGATACTCTTTTCCATACAGTAAAACAGGTACAATGCTTATTGAACCCTTCCTGCAACTTCCTATCAGTGATCTTACCAGTCTTAACCTCAGAGTAAGATATGGCGGGGTATCAATGAAACTTCGGTTCGGAAAGCAGGAACGGGAGAAATAATTTTCAACATATCTCTATTATCCAGCCGGAAATGGTTTTCAACTATCAGTTTTCCAAATGCCCCGGTTGCCGAAGTTATTGCATCAATTCTCCTGAAGTGCGGGAGGATTGGTCATTAAAGCTTCAGCTTATTTTTGTTTTTTCAGGCTTTCAACTATTGATGTGGAGAAATTATTAAGATCCTGAGGATTTCTTGATGTGATAAGATTTCTGTCAACAACCACTGTTGAATCAATATAAACAGCTCCTGCCTGTTCTAAAGTCAGGCCACTATTAAATTACCTTCAATATATTATAAATCTGGGTCCCAACCAAATTTTTGTGAGTATTCAAAGAACAATTACTGATACAACTCCATGATAATTTTACACAAACAGTATCCTGTATAATTAAAGGATCATGGCTGATTATTTCGGATCAGTTCAGCAATCGGCATACCTTGTTAAAACAATCAGTTTCCGGTTCACCCCTCTTCTGGAGGGAATTGGCAGGTATATCTTTCCACGGCAGAAGCTTTTTTGTGGTATAAAGATGGAAAAGGTCATTGCACATGAGTGCATTGATATTATAGAAATCGGATTGGGCAGGTCTCCTGTAAGGAACGGCTTTTACCTCCCTGCCTGTAAGCAATGCATAACGGGTAAGTCCGTTTTCTGCAAGACTGATTCCCGAAGGTACAGGCTGATCTGTCCAGGATGCATTTACTGTACGGAAATCATCAGACTTCGATTCAATCCACCTGCCTTCTTCCTTAAATGCCGCAGTGTATTCAGAAAATATTCTCATCATTCCTGTCCATTTTTCATCATTCTCATACAGCATTGTTATGGCTGTAAGGATTGCACCGGCATCTGACAGAAAGCTTCGTTTCTGAAGCAAACCGTTATAAAATGAGTGTCCGAGGGATGATCCGTCCCAGAACAATCCGAGTAGTTTTTTGATAATATCATCAGCTTTTTTCTCAAGTTCCGGCTTATCAAGAAACCTTCCTGCCTGGATCATTGCGACTGCAACCTGGGCATTTATCCCGCAGAGTATCTTGTTATCCACCGATGGTTGGTTCCTCTTCTTCCTGATCGCCAGAAGCTTATCTTCAATCTCATATAAGGGATCATGATTTTTCCTGACAAGATGATTTTTACCTTCGAAATTTCCTTCCCCGGTTATATGGTAAATTTCACAGAACTTCCCGAAATCATCTTTCCCGAGAAGATTTTCAAGTTCATTACGGGACCAGAGATATGTTGATCCCTCTTTGTTGTCTGTGTCGGCGTTGAAGGCGGAAACGTATAATCCGTTATCTTCAAAACACTCTTTCAGGCATCTTAATATCTTCTCGGCCATTGTTTTGTAATTATTATTACCGGTCACTTTATAGCCAAGCGAAAAGGTCCAGAGAGCCAGTGCCTGGTCATAAAGCATCTTTTCAAAATGAGGGATTGTCCATCCGCGGTCGACGCAATACCTGAATATTCCTCCCTGAAGATGGTCATTCAGACCTCCCAGGATTATTGAATCGAGTGTAGAAGTGATCATTTTAATGATTTCCGGATTCTCCTTTGCAGAATGAAAATGGAGCAGGAAGAGAAGGATTGAATGGGGCGGGAATTTTTGTCCGGCACCAAAACCACCGTACTCGTCATCGTGATACGATTCCAATTCTCCCACAATAAAATTTTCCTCTTCCGTGGGAGGCTCATCTTCGATGGCGTTAAACGGATAGATTGAATCTCTGTTTGATTCCATGTAGTCTTTGATCCTTTTTGCTATTTCAAAAAAGGATAGTCTGCCGTCAACGCTTGTTGCCGGAGCATAAGTTATGGCAACAACCGGTTTAGCGTCGGGTGTCAGAAAAACATTGAGAGGCCATCCTCCACTTCCGCTCTGTGTTTGAATGAAATGCATCATATACTGATCGATGTCGGGCCTTTGTTCCCTGTCAACCTTTATAGAGATATAATTTTCGTTTATATATTCCGCCGTTCCGGTATCTGAAAAAGCTTCAGCAGCCATAACATGGCACCAGTGGCAGGTTGCATATCCGATTGAGACCAGCAGGGGTTTATTTTCCTTTAAAGCAAAATTCAGAGTATCATTTGTCCATTCCTGCCACCAGATAGGATTATGTGAATGCTGAAGAAGGTAAGGAGATGATGATCTGTCCAGATTATTTCGCTTGTAATAGATATTATTTATGTTATTCTCTGTCATTTAGCATTCTTTTCTGACCATTTTACAGGAACGATTATTTCATTTTTTCTGCCAAAGAGCTGAAAATGAGGACTATAACCCAGATATCTGAAATTGCCGTACCATGATATGCCTTTTTCATCCAACAGCCTTAAGTGCATGCGGCTGATTTGCCGGCATGATTATGGTTTCTCCGGTTTCAATGATATTGGAGATACCGTTAATTATGATATCAGCTTTGCCATCAACTATCTGTACCACTGCATCATATGGCGATGTGTGTTCGGTCAGGCCTTCTCCTTTATCAAATGACATGAGACTGATATTTCCTGTCTCTTTTTTAAGTACATGTTTGCTTACAACCGCCTTTTCAGCATAAGCGACAGAATCGTCATAAGAGAATTTCTTTCCTTTCCCAAATTCATTATTTTCCATGATCCTTTTTTATTCATTAATCTCTTTCAGGATATCTTCTATGTCGGGAATGCAACTTCCGCATACAGTTCCTGCATCTGTCGCTTCCTGAACTTCTTCAACTGTTTTTAATCCTTTTTCTTTAATGGCCTTAACAATTTCACTTTTCATAATGCTATTACACTGGCAGATCTCAATATCTTCCATATATCTGTTTTTCAAGTTTGACTATCGGGTAAACAAAGAAATCATGTAAAGGTTCACGAAAGAAGCGGATGTAAAAAACTATTTCATTATCAGGGTTTTGTATAGTGGTTTACCAATCCCTTTGATCTCCTTCTTCTTCCGGTCAGAACGCCTGCAACTGTTCCGATAACAGATAATACCCACCCGATGCCAAATAGTTTCCACAGATTGCTTGTAAGAAAAAATGGTTCTCCGAAAGCTGATGTTATACCTATAATGTTACAGATTACCGGTACATGCCACCAGCTTTCAGGATATTTCATTGAAATGAGAAAACAGGCTGCTCCGATGATTATTCCATAAAGAACAAAAGCTGTAATATTTACAGTTGTACTGTTTAAGGATTTGAATTCCGCAAGAAACCTGGCGGTGAGCATCAATACCAGATAAGATATGATCGTAGTTCCGAATGCAAGTGCCCAGGATGGCATTACCGATAATAATATTCTGAATTTATTAGTTTCTGTCATTTCTTATAATGGTTGGCGATGTCGATATTTACTGCTCAAATGTACATGGCTGTAACCGAAATTACAATTTTTCCTAAAAAGAAAAGGCAGTCTTAAAAGCTTTCTCTTATTGTTTTGCACCTAAAATACCTTCTCCATTCCTGACCTCAGCCTCTAAATCTCCCTCTCTTACTTTATTGACCTCACCCTCTAAATCCCCCTCACCGGGGGAGAGGGGGACTTATTGAATTACTGATACTTAAAACCCCCCAATGGGGGGTTGGGGGGTAGATAAGGACTTTAAAACAGCCTCTGATCGATTATCAGTTACCGCTTATCTTCTGTCAGGTCTTGCGGACCTTTCTTCAGAGCTGGTTCTTGCTTCACTTCTCATGACTTCTGCATTTCTTGCTGCAGCTTCTCTCCTTTCAGCTTCCCTGGTCTGGCTTGCTCTTTCCTGAGCAGCTCTTGCTGCAGATTCCCTGGCTTGCGTTGCTCTCGCTTCAGCAGCTCTTACTGCTGCTTCTCTCCTTTCAGCTTCCCTGGCCTGAGTTGCCCTCTCTTCGGAAGATCTTGCTTCCAGGTCTCTCCTTTCTGTATCCCTGGCTTCAGGGGTTATTGCAGGGCTGCTTCTGGTGCCACTTTCCTGTAGTGTAACCCTCGGACTTGCTTTGTGTAGAGCTGTAGTATTTGATAATATTTTTATAATCTTTACAGTCATATTAATTCCGATAATATGGCATCTGAAAACCGGATATTTTCTATAGATATTATGCGCGGATTTACCCTGGTACTGATGTTGTTCGTAAATGACCTTTATATGCCGGGCGTCCCTGCATGGCTGGGGCACATGGAAGCAAACTTCGATGGAATGGGACTCGCCGACTGGGTATTTCCGGGATTTCTGTTCATAGTCGGTATGGCTATCCCCTTTGCACTTTCAAAAAGGTTTTCAAGGGGTGACGATACCGAAGATATAAGCAAGCATATCCTGGCACGATCGGTGAGCCTTATTATTATTGGTGTGCTGATGCTGAACACCGGGCGGGTGAATGCCGAACTTACCGGACTTAACAAAAACCTCTGGGCCCTGCTCATGTATATAGCGGTATTTCTTTTCTGGAATGATTACCGCGACAGTAAAGAAAGAATTTATACTGTTGCAGGATACAAACTGGCAGCCCTTGCAATAATAATATTTCTGGTTTTTAAATTCCGATCGGGCGAAGCAGTAAACAGCGGTTCACTTATTACCGGATGGTGGGGTATTCTTGGTCTTATCGGCTGGGGTTACCTTTTATCGGCATTTACCTATGTTATCTGCCGGGATTCTGTGTGGAAAACATTAATTGTGGTCTGCTTCTTTTTTACTCTGAACATTCTGTCAGAACTCAGACTGCTAAATTTTATGAACCTCTTCAATCCTTATATCGGAGTACTTATCGGTGGAAATGTTCCGTTCATAGTTCTGAGCGGATTGATTGCCGGACTTCTTTTAAAAAAATTCCCTCTTTCGGAATTTAAGAAAGTCATTCCAATTTTTATTGTATTGGGGATTTTCTGTATTGCCGCCGGATTTATTCTGCGTCAATGGTTCATCATATCAAAAATAAAGGCCACTCCGAGCTGGGGCATGCTATGCACCGGAATAAGCTTTCTCCTGTTCATTCTCATTTACTGGATTGTTGATGTAAAGGGAAAGAAAACATGGGCAACATTCCTGAAACCTGCCGGGGAACATTCACTTACAACATATCTTGCTCCCTCAGTTCTGTATCATCTGATATGGCTGACAGGAGTGCCAGTACTTATCTACAAACAGTCATCATCCCCGTGGATAGTGGTTGGCGGTTCAATAATATGGGCGCTGGCGATGGCAGGGCTTACCGCTCTTCTGGTACGGTTCAATATCAAACTGAGACTCTGACAGATCTGATCAGTCTGTTTAATTTATTGTTCCGTACTCATTGAATAAGGGAATGCATCTGCTTTTGTTCCCCTTTTATATTCGGGTTCTGATGACATATTAAAGGTTAGCTTCCCCCCTCTCTGAAGTTCATAATGAGTAATATAATTGCGTTTGAATTTTTTCCCGTTAAGATTAACAGCGCTGACATAAACATTTTCCCTGCTGTTCCCCGGAGCATCTATAACAAATCTTTTACCGTCTTCAAATGTAAGAATGACCCTGTCGAACAATGGTGAACCAAGCACATACTGATCGGTTCCCGGTGTTACAGGATAGAATCCGAGTGCTGAAAAAACATACCAGGCTGATGTCTGACCGTTATCCTCATCACCACAATAGCCATCGGGGGTATAATTATATAGTTTGTCAAGAACTTCCCTTACACGATACTGGGTTTTCCAGGGTTCTCCGGCATAGTTATAGAGATATATCATATGCTGAATGGGCTGATTACCATGTGCATAATTACCCATATTCATAATTTGCATCTCCCGGATCTCATGAATGACTATTCCATAATATGAATAATCAAAGACCGGCGGTACTTCAAAAATTGAATCAAGCTTTGCGACAAATTGTTCTCTGCCACCCATCAGATGAACCAGTCCGGCAATATCCTGAAATACACTCCAGGTATAATGCCAGCTGTTACCTTCTGTGAAAGCATCTCCCCATTTATAAGGGCTGAAGGGTGACTGGAAGGTACCATCTTCATTTCGGCCTCTCATAAGCTTTCTTCCGGGATCAAAGACATTTTTATAATTCATTGCCCGTTTTGCAAACAGATCGATCTCTTCCCGGGGCCTGTCGAGCTCCTGTGCAAGTTTCCAGATACAAAAATCGGCATAGGCATACTCAAGTGTCCTTGCCGTGTTTTCACGTATACCCACATTGTATGGTACATATCCGAGCCTGTTATAGTAATCGGCTCCAAGTCTGCCGACAGATGAAACGGGGCCCACACCCGTGGTATTCTTTAAAATTGCTTCGTACAGAATATCGATATCATAACCTCTGATCCCTTTCAGGTATGAATCTGCAATAAGTGAGGCAGAGTTTGATCCTATCATACAGTCGCGGTGACCCGGGCTGGCCCATTCGGGAAGCCATCCGCTCTCTTTGTAAGTATTAACCAATCCTTCCATGATCCTGCTGTTCAACTCAGGATACATCAGGGTTGTAAATGGGAATAGTGACCTGAATGTATCCCAGAAACCATTGTCGGTGAACATATATCCGGGTAGGATCTCACCGTTGTAGGGACTATAATGGACAATATGGTTGTATTTGTCAATCTCATAAAAACTACGGGGAAAGAGGATCATTCTGTACAGGCACGAATAGAAAGTCCTCTGCTGGTCAAGTGTTCCACCTTCAACCTTTACCCTCTTAAGCTCACGGTTCCAGATTTTTTTACCATCATTCATGACATCATCAAAATTCCGCTCATCAGTTTCACGCTCAAGGTTAAGCTTTGCCTGCTCAGGACTGATAAAAGATGAAGCAACCTTTACATGTATTATTTCACCTTCGGCTGTTTTAAAGCCGAGTGCCGCCCCGGTATGATCACCTTCATTTTCAAGCTTATTCAGATTCAGAACATCACCGTTCCAGGTGTATGCCGAGTTGAATTCCTTATCGAAAACGGCTATGAAATAGTTGTGAAAGTTTTCGGGAACACCTCCGCTGTTATTACGGCAATAACCTATAACCTTCTTCTCTTCCGGAATGATTTTCACCATAGATCCCTTATTGAATGCATCCAGCAGGATGAATGAGGAATCATTAGAAGGGAAGGTAAAACGGAAGATTGCAGCCCGTTCAGTCGGCGTTACTTCAGCAGTAACATCATGATCTGCAAGATAAACACTGTAATAATATGGTTTGGCCACTTCAGCCTTGTGAGAGAACCATGAAGCTCTGTCTTCTTCCTTTATCCTTAGTTTACCTGTAACAGGCATCAGTGAGAAAGCCGCATAGTCGTTTATCCAGGGGCTTGGCTGGTGTGTCTGTTTGATTCCCATTATCTTATAATCATCATAAGTGTATGCCCACCCGTTACCCATCCGGCGCGTCTGGGGTGTCCAGAAATTCATCCCCCAGGGAAGTGCTATGGCAGGATATGTATTCCCGTTGGAAAGCCTGAACTCCGAATCGGTACCCATTAAAGGATTGACAAGTTCAACAGGATCAAAATCCCGTTCACTCCTTATTTGAGCACAACCTGTGGAAATGATCATGATAAGTGCAGAAAATGAAATCACATTTATTGTGAGTTTTTTTAAATGATGAATTGTAATCATGGTAAATTTTTTAGAATATTTCAAGTTCAATAAGTTTATCAAATACTTTTTCCGGTGTCAGCCATTTCATACATGCATGATCACCTCTTCTGCAGGCGCCCCTGCCATATATTGTACATGGCCGGCATGTGAGCTCTTCAACCGGGATCCTGAGGGAGTATTCTTCAGGCTGGGTCCATGCACCGAAACCTGCCAGAGGATCTGTGCCTCCCCATATTGAAATTACTTTTACCCCTGTAAGTGCTGCCAGATGCATATTTGCAGAATCCATTGATATCATCATATCGAGTCTGCTCATCAGAGCAAGCTCTTCATCAAGAATTAGGTTCCCGGCAACCAGGTAGCTGTCAGGGATTTCATGCTGAAGCCGTGAAAGTCTCTCATAATCTTCTTTACCGCCGAATAGCCAGAACTTTACCTTAAGCTTATCCGATATCATACCGGCCAGTTTTATTATGTATTCTTCAGGCCAGATCTTCAGAGTATGCCTGGAATATGGTGCAATGCCGATATTTATCATCCCCGAATTGCCCATGAGTCCTATAATCCTTTCGTATGCGCCGCATGATGGAATGATACTTTTCCAGCGCTCAGGGCTGATATCCATACCCGCTTTCAAAAAGACATCTATATACCTTCTCACTGAATGTTTAAGCTGATATTTTGTCTTTCCTTTTATAAGTCGTTTTTTTTCAGCTCTACCCTTGTCAATCACTGCCGTCTGACTGCCGGTTAAACGGAAAAACCATCTCAGTATTTTGGATCTCAGAACATTATGCAGGTCAATAACATAATCAACATCGCCCGTTGCGGCAATATCTTTGTAAAGCCTGAATAGTCCTGTTAATCCTTTATGACGGTCATTTAAACGGGCCTCAAAGAACTGAAGCGACGGAATTGAATTGAAGAATGGTTTAAATTCAGATCTTGTCAGGAGGGTCACATTGATCCCCGTATACTGTATACATAATGAGCCAATTACCGGGACTGTAAGAGCCACATCACCCATTGCTGATGTCCTGATAACAAGAAAATGCATGTCAGTATTTTTCGTAGGATTTTTCTTCTATCAATCCTGAGGCGGTTCTGATATTAATCTCTTTTTTTATTTCAGCCCTTTTATCATTTTTAAAATAGACAGAGCGGGCTGTTTCGATAAATTCCTCTCCAAAATCTTTTTTCCGCTCCAGCTCCCTTATCCGGTCTTCGATATCCCATAATTCATAGTTTATCTGATAGAGCGCTTTATACAACGCATCATCCTGATTCATTACTGATGAAGTTTCTGCTCTGAGCTTTTCATATTCATCCCTTATGTTTTTCAGCTTCTCCTCATCCCGGATACGCTCACATTTTATCTGCAGAATTGTCAGTTTATCGATAATTTCACCGTTTGAAACCTCTATTTTCATATCATGGTTTTCAAGTAATCAAACTTAGCAAATTTTTCAGAAACCTTGTCAATATGGATCCACATCGACCGCAATCTTAATCCCGCCGGCTCCCTTTGATCTTTCAAGCCTCTCAATGGACTCACGGATCATTTCCTTGGCCCTGGCAAGAGGTTTTTGTATTTCAATTTTAATGAGGATAGTCTTAATATAATAAAGTTGTACCTGGGAGATAACAGGGAATTCGGGACCAAGGACCCGGTTACCGAAAAAATTTTTGAGCTCATTCCCGAGGGTATCGGCAAAACTGTTGAGAATCATCCGTTCCTTATGTTTCAGATTGATCCTTATCATTCTGCAGAATGGTGGGTAATTGAACATTTTACGTTCTTCAGACTGAATCCTGTACAGACCTGTGTAATCGTGCCGGAGGACAAGTCTGATGATCTTATTTCCGGGATCGGATGTCTGAATTATAACTTTACCCTGTTTTTGTCGCCTTCCAGCTCTCCCGCTAACCTGCTCCATAAGCTGGAAACTTCTCTCATGAGCTCTGAAATCAGGGAAGTTAAGAAGGTTATCGGCATTCAATATCCCTACCACTGTAAGGTTTTCAAAATCGAGTCCCTTTGATATCATCTGGGTACCGATAAGGATATCAATCCTTTTATCCCCGAAAGCACTGATTATTTTATTGAAAGCATTCTTACCCCTGGTGGTATCCTGATCCATTCTTCCGACACGGGCTGCCGGGAATACAATTTTTATTTCATCCTCTATCTTTTCGGTACCAAATCCCCTTGTCGCCAGTCCGGATGAACCGCAATTTCCGCATTTTGACTGAACGGCCGTATTATAACCGCAATAATGGCAGACCATACTGCCGGCAGCTTTATGATATGTCATATTTACTGCGCACTGCCTGCAGACCTGGATCCAGCCGCATTCCTGACACTCGATATAGGGTGAAAAGCCTCTTCTGTTCCTGAAAAGGATCACCTGTTCCTCCTTCCCCAGCGCCTGGTCGATGGCATTGAGAAGTTCAGGTGTGAAATGTGAAACCATCAGTTTTTTTCTGTAAGCTTCCCTCGTATTTGTAAGGATTATCTCCGGCAATCTGACTGATCCGAATCGCTCCTTTAATTCTGCAAGTCCGTATTTCCCGGTAACGGCATTATAATAGCTTTCAACTGATGGTGAAGCTGATCCCATTATGGTTTTGGCTTTATGAAATGTTGCAAGCACAATAGCCGTATCACGCGCATGATAGCGGGGTGCAGGATCATGTTGTTTATAAGAACCATCGTGCTCCTCATCTATTATTACCAGACCCAGATCACTGAAAGGAAGAAAGACCGATGATCTGACCCCAAGTATCAGTCTGAATCCTTTCGGGGTGTCATTTTCAGCAACTCTTTTCCATATCTCAGCTTTTTCCTGTTCATTAAACCTCGAATGATATACTCCGGTGAATGATCCGAAATGTTTCTGCAACCTGAGTATTATCTGGGTTGTGAGAGCGATCTCAGGAAGGAGATAGAGAACCTGTTTACCCTGTTTAAGCTGTTCCTCAATAAGATGAATATATATCTCCGTTTTTCCGCTTGATGTTATTCCATGTAATAATACAACATTCTTTCCCCTGAAATGATCCTTCACTGTGTCGATAACACATTGTTGCGCGGGGCTGAGCTTATTGACCGGCTCAGTCTTAAATTCCTGTTCAGCTAATCTTCCCACCTCAAGTGAAATACATTCAAGAATTCCCTTTTTTATTAGGGCACCGAGAATCGCCGGTGTTGATCCGGCATTTTTAAGCATTAATGATTTTTTTACCGGACGGGCCTGTGACCGGGCATCGAAATCTGAAAGATGAAGATATGCTGTAAGCAGATCGGCCTGTCTGGGAGCCTTTTTCAGCTTATCAAGTATATTATTGAAGTCTTCTTCTGAAAACTCACACGCCGGTTTAACAAAGGTCTCCGTTTTTGGTTTGTATTTTTCAGCAACAGGTGCTGTTGTATTTCCTTCGGGGAAGAGGATGCCCGGAACTGCCGCTTTCATTACTTCCCCTTCGGAGCACATGTAATAGTCCGATATCCATTTCCAGAGCCTTAGCTGCCTTTCATTCACAACAGGATTAGTATCTGTTATTTTTACAATTGATCTGATTTTACTCAGCCCGGGATGTTCAGAATGGATCCGTGCGATAATTCCCGTATAAAGTTTCCTGTTCCCGAGCTGAACCATTGCTTTAACCCCCGGCCGGGCAATATCTTTCATAATAAAGGGAATGCTGTATGTCAGCCTCCTTTTTATTGCCAGCGGAAGAATAATATCTGCAAAGCTGTCGGGCATGCGGGTAAAATTGAATACAAAGTAAGAAGAAAAATGGAAAAAAGGTCCTGAATTCAGCTCCCCGATCAGTTCGATTTAAGAAATGACGACATAACCGTGATCAGATTATCTTTAAGGATTGGCTTGATAAGGCATGCATCACATCCTGCCTGGAGGATTGTGTCCTTATCATCCTCAAATATGTACGCAGTCTGAGCAATAATGGGAATATTACGGCTGATCTGCCTTATTTCTTTTGTAACTTCAAGTCCGTT